>JAISED010000022.1 GCA_031264295.1 Eubacteriales Family XIII. Incertae Sedis bacterium
GTTATATCTACCGCTTCATTCTCGTCTACGAAGTACGCTATCAGTGTCAGATCCTCGTTCACTGTCACATAGCTGCCCTCGGTGTAGACGCTTCCTGCTCCGTCTATCTTCCAGCCTGCGAATACCTTACCCGCTGCTGTAAGGCCGCTACCTCCCAGTACCTTCGCCTGTTCGCCCGCTCTATAGAGCCTCGCGTCCACTGGTACTGTTCCTGTTCCTTCTCCTGCTTCGTATGTTACGCTGTAGAAGTTATACGTCTCATCGGGCTTGAATTGTGCAACAAACCCTGCGTTATACACCGCGCCGCTTGTTGGGATCTCCGGTATCCATTCGTCAAACACATAACCGGTATCGGCTGCAAGTTCAGGCTTTTCTATCGCACTCCAAAGAACACCACTTTCTACATATATAACTACCGACTTGACTAAGTCTGCTCCACTGTCGATGTATCCGTTATCTCCTGCCCTGAAACTGATCCTCACTCGGTCTTCTGTAAGTTCTTTCCATACCGCGTATAGATCCGCATCACCACTCACAGGATAGGCCGCATCCAGATCATAATATCCTGTGCCGCCTTCTATTGTCGTTGCCGCAGTTCCCCAACCCACCAATCTATGACCATCGTATACGAATCCGTCTACCGCGCTGGGCAGTATAATCTCACTGCCCGCTGTCGCCTTTATCACAAGCGGAGGATTGCTGCTACCCGGAACATTATCATAAAGACTTACTTCTACTAAACTGCCTTCCATAGCAAAATATGGAACCATTGTCAGATTCCCGCTCACTGCGATGTAGCTGCCCTCAGTGTACACACTTCCTGCTCCGTCTATCCGCCAACCTACAAACTCTGTTCCTGAAGGCGCAACAAGACTTCCGCGTCCCAGCACTTGCGCCGATTCACCAAGCCTATACTTTTTAGAATCTACCGGAGGTTCTCCGTTCGTCGCTTCTCCCTTCGTATATGTAACTGTATAAGGTATAAAGCTCAGTTCGAAATCAGCCCAAAACTCAGCGTCGTAGTTTACGTTCCCTGTAGTTGGAAACTCAGGCGACCATCCACTGAATGCATATCCAGGTTCGCCTACTGCATTCGGGGTAGTCACATCACTCCAAGAAGTTCCCCGTCCTACATACTCAACCACTACCGCAGTTGTACCACCGCCATCCTCAAAAGTTCCATGCTCTCCCGCTCTGAAAATAACTCTTGCCTTATCCTGATCCCAGATTGCGTATATAGATTTATCGGTTCCGCCCACACTATAGTCTTCACTCAATTCATAGAATCTCACTCCGTCTATAATCGCACCTGCCGCCTCATTCCAACCGATTATTCTAAGGCCTTCATGAACGAATCCCGGTACAACACTAGGCAGTTTGACACTACTATTCGGCGCCGCCTTCATAATAAATTCAGCACTACTATCCCCATAATTATCATGAAGGGTTATATTGACTGCGCTGGCCGCCTGAACAAATTGCGGTACTAATGTCAAATCCCGCGTTACGCTTATAAGACTGCCCGGATAATACGTACTGCCCTCTCCGTCAACTCTCCAACCTACAAAAACAGTATCTGCAGATCCTACAAGGCTGCCGCCGCCTAACACACGCACCTGCGCACCGGCTCTGTATCTGTTATTATCCAAAGGCGCTGTTCCGCTTACTGCGCCTTCACTTGTATATGTCAAGCTATACGCAGTTATGCCGCTATCAGTCGTTGCGCCGCCCCCGCCATCAAATGGGAGTATTGTCACAATAGCGTTGGCTGTAACTGTTGCATATAGTTCATGCGTTGCTTCCACGATTACATCATAATAACCAACGTCAATCCAACCCGGCGGTAATGTGTCAGTATATCTTTCGTCACCTACAATATAGGTTAACACCGCACCGCTCGTGTTCACCTCTGCGGGCTTGATCATATGCGGCATACCATCATACTCGACAGTGATGGATTCCGCCGTCAGCTCTAAGAGATTAGGCTTGGTTATATTAATGTGGGTATCGAATATCCTTGTGATATACTCTGGATGTGAAATCCTAACATAAAGATCCGTCCACCCCAGTTCTGTACGATAGAATGGTATCGGATCACTACTCCACGGATAGCTGTCTGAAGGTTCATAAATACCAAGCTTATACTCAACTGTAAACGGCGGCGTGGCCGTGTTATTTATAGTGACCATATGCGCGTTCCCGTCGTATACGCCATCATATGCCACTACTGTATCGTTTGGCACAAGCTTGTAAGTCCCCATCACCGCGCTGAACGTAATGTTTTCGTCAACAACTGCATCTTCTAGGTAGTCAGGTTCCCACCTGTTGAATACAAATATTTCTTCATCAGGTATCACCTCTGGGGGCGTCACATAATTTCCCATGCGTTCCCCTGTCGGAACCTGGAATTCAGTTTCTCCTTCTAAACTTCCATAATATGAGTTGATAGTAAATTTTACCATATGATATGGTGCGAAATTGGCTGTAAACACAGAGTCTTGAGACACCGTTGTGCTCCCGGCTGGTTTTGCCGGCCGCCATCCCGTAAACATATATCCTGGTACGGTCACTACCGTTTTCGGAAATGTTACATCACTCCAAAGGGTTTCTCTATCTACATATATAATAACTGTATCTGTATTCCCGCTGCCGTCTGGAGCTTCCAAGACCCCTCCGGGATTTGCCCTGAAAACGATCCTAGCCATATCCGGGATCCAAATCGCGTAAAGATCGGCATCTTCGTTTACAGGATAGTCATCATCCAGATCGTAGAATCCTATGGCGCCTCGGGTTGAATCCGGCGATTCGCCCCAACCGCCTATCCTGAATCCGGTGTTCACAAATTCGGGAACCAAGTACGGCAATCTGACAGTTTCACCTTTTTCGCCGTGAATAGTAACAACCTTATCGCTGCCCTCAAGATTATCATGAAGGGTTATAGATACCGGATTCACACCGCTTTCAAACCGCGGGTTCAATATCAGATCCCCTGTGACACTTATAAGACTATTCGGATAATAAATGACTCCTGTTCTGTCTAGCTTCCATCCTACGAATTCAGTATTACCGACAAGAGTATTGCTGCCCATTACCCGCGCGTCTACACCAAGTCTGTATCTACTTGGATCCCAAGGCGGCTCGCCGCTCACAGCCCCGACAGATGTATAGCTGATGGTAAACGCGTCTGTTTTCCATGACACATAAAGGTCAAAATCTGAAAAAACAGGTTTTCCGTTGGGATACAATGCCCTTAATCTGCTCCCTACAGGATAGTATCTCCACCCGTCAAACTGCCCTTTATTAGGCAGTTGCAATTCATTGTTATAAACCACGCCGTCAATGGTAACGTTATACAGGTCTACCAATTCACCTGTCTTTACAAGCGGAGCATAGCCTAAAGGCACGCCCTCCTCATCTCTGAATGTCACCTTATAGTCTCGCGGATTCCACTTGGCATAGACGGCTACATCGTGATCCGGCATGATCTCCGCATCAAAATCAAAAGGAATGGTCGTATAGGAATCCGCATACCATCCATCAAAATCATAACCGCTTTTAAGCATTTCATTGTTTGGTTCAAAGCCCCCAAGCGGCATGCCGAACTTCACCCCGCTGGCGGGCGCCACCTCAGTGCCCCCCAGCGCATCAAACACCAATGTACTGAGATTTCGATCATAGTAATGATGTCTATAAGAACCGCCTGGAACACTATCCGTCAACGGCGCCCCAGTTAGCTCTGCAGACGCATTGGTTCCCACATGGTTGAGTCCCGATATAATCTTACCGTTAAGGACATCCGCTCCAGGGATGTCTTGACTGTAACTTTCATCCAGAGCGTAAGTCTTTCCACCATATTCTCGCTTTGTAACAGAAGCATCATCTACCTGTGCTGGTAGACATTCGACCCAATATCTGAGATGTCTGACTGGCGCCCCCGGCATCGGTCCTCTTTCGGATGTAAATATCCCACCCGCGCTCGTGGGATCTTTCGGCATCATGTCTTCGCTTACTACCACACGCCGCGTAACCCAGTCGCCTCCGCCGTTGAGTTCATCGCCGGGTACCCAAGCATAAAACTGTGGCCCAGCAAATCCTTCAAAAATTGCATTTGGCGCAGTGGGCCATGTATCCGTTATAGTTTGTCCATATTTAACACTGAGTACATAGGGCGGATAATTGAACGGGTTCTGACCTGTATAAGGTACTCCCGCATACATTATTGTCTCTCCCGTTAACATCGGCAATTTCATATATTGATTGTTTCTAGGATAGCCTGGTACTATGGGGTTTACGATAAATACAAGATCATAGACCTTTCGTTTCGCGTAAACATTTACTACGGTCTCCCCTATCTCCGCAATGTGAATAGGCGTGCTAGACTGAAATTCCGCGTACCTCATAGCATGACTTGATGCGTATTCTGTATAAGACGGTATCTCTGTGATTTCTATAAGATCTCCGATTGTACCCCATTCTATCCTTTCATCGGCATATACATAATCACCCGAATTCCCGGGAGTCGGATCACTTCCCACAGGGAAATCGGGTTTTTCTAGCCAATATATCACCTTATACTGAGCGCCGTTCGGCACAAGGCTCCAATTCGCGAATAGTGTCAGCGCTTCTGTCAATGGCAGGTTCTGATCATACTCACTGCCTTGACCGTCATGCGCTGTAGTCCAATGTTCGAAAGCATAGCCTGAACGTACAGGCTCAGGCACTTCAGTCATACCGAGATCCGACAGCGCCGAGGCAAGGGATGAACCCCTCTTAACCGCTATAGGCTCCACATCAGAACCCTCAGTAACGAAATACACATATATGGAATCCACTAGCACCGGAGCAAACTTCAGATCGCTGTTCACCGGCGATGTCATGTCATAAGGAACAGTACTTTCGAATAAGCGCCAGTAATCCAATACCTTGCCGATGGGAGCATTTAGAAGTATCATTTCCTCAGCATCAAGCAAGGGGATCGAACCGCCGGGGGCGACACGCTTCGAGAGGAACACCCGCTCGTCCGGATCGGTATACTGCACGAGATATTTGTCGCTGAAACGCGCGTATAATTTCTTGTCCTCGGCTATAGGAATGTAGAAATCAAACGGAGCGTCATCGGGTTTTCCGTTTTCATACCATCCCATAAATGAAACGAGTCCGGAACTATCCGGTATGTCCGGTATCCCTGCAGGTTCTGAAGCAAAGCCCCCTCCAGGCACCATCTGTATATCGAAAATTTCAGTTCCACTTATATCTGTGTAGAATTCTATCACGAAGTCCGCATCCTGTGTGCTGAAATTCTCCTCCTGAATGTCAAGGTTTTCGTCTATGGATTCTAGAATCTCATTCTGAGAGTCAAGCGCTTCATCCTGTAAGATTAAATCCGCGTCAGGCTCTGTGTTTTGAGAGTCAAACTCTTCTCCCCGGTTATTAAGATCCGCGTCCCCAATGAAATCTACATCCTGAGAAGCGTTCTCTTCATCTTGGGTTATAGTATCCCCATTTGAAACGCTGGATTCCTCATCCTGGGAGCTAGAATCCGCATCCTCAGTAAAAACCTCGTCTCGAACAACATCTCCACCATCTTGGGAGGCGAAATCTGATATGGTTTCTACTCCTGTAACTGCGGCGTCTCTGGCATAAATCATATTCGTAGGCGACAGTCCGGCGATCATAAGCGCCACCAGCACATAACTCACCGCCACCTTCCATCTCTTTGCGATAACGGTACTACCAAATCCGGTAAAATTCTTGTCCATAGTAAGCACCCCACTCTACAATATATCCAGTTACAATATATTCAATTTAATATATCAAGGCATCTAGTTTTTTCGCCGACGCGGGGGGTGGAATCCCGGATTCTTGAACTGATCTTCAAGGCAGAAATCCATCCGCCGCGTCGAGCGAAAAAGCAACTCATTTCCCTATTTTAATTATGGCATATTCAAGGCAGTAAATCTTCTAGCCCGGAAAATAGGGATTTCCTGACGGGCACCGCAGCGTCCGCCAGGAATGAATATTGTGTACATTATTATATTTTATCATGCTCTAACGACAATAGCCGTTTTCTCTTATCTCCCGACCATCACCGCTACACGTGTCTCAATGCCACTATCATCCAGAAGTCTCAATGTGATTGTAGCATTGCCTGACTTAATCGCTGTAAGTTCACCGTCAGCGCTCACCGATACCACTGAGGGGTTGCTTGATACGAACTCATATGACGACCCGTTGGTGGAGTATAACAAAGGCCTTACATCACCCACCTTGAGGACGACCCGTGTAGTCTGATCGATGCTAGCAAACGTACCGCGAAGCACTAGATTGTCTATAGCCTCCTGCAGTTCCGCAGTAGCTTCCTTGACGTCGTTGACGCCTTCGATGTCGTAGATTCTCACACCAGCAAGGGTTGTTGCAACAGTCTTAGCCTCGGCATAGTCGCCCCAACTGCTTATCGTGTATAGATTCGCTTCTCCATCTCCGGGTCCGGATTCTATGACCTGACGCATCTTATCCCGGTTGGGGGCGCCGATTATAGCGAAGAATGAATACTTCTCATTCTGGTTTCCATCCCAGATATGGGCGCCGACATTACTATTGAATGTAGAATTGTCTCTGGTTCCGTCCCACTGGTAGGCGATGACATTATCCTTAAACTCTATCAGCAGATCCATCCAGTCGGCGGCAAAATCCGCCTGAGCTCTCATTATCTCGGGTCTTATGGCAAATGCGGTGGCTTGCGCACTAATGGCGCCCGGTGTCCAAAGCGGATTGCGCTTCACGGGCGAATTATCCGTATCCAGAGTATTGCCATTATTAGCGCTCCTCAATGCCCAACTGCCTGAACCGACCGGCCAGTCTAAGTTGGGATCCGCAGCGCCCCTCACATTAACATGGGTCGAAGGCAGAAGCGGATTGTAGTCAGGATTTGTGATGAAGTCGCTTCTGATATCCGACTCGCTGATGGAGATCTCATCAATAACCTTGAGAGATTCTTCGATCTGCTCACGAAGGATGTCTATGGTCGGATAAGCGTAGGCAAGTCGCGCCTGCAAGCCGTAACCGTCTATGATATCCACCGGATTCCCATCTGCGTCCTCATAACGACCCTCGCCGTAATCACGAATGATACCCAGCAGCTTTATAGTCTGACTCATCTTAGGTTCATAGGGTTTATTGCTGTCTTGGAAGTCATTGAGATAGAGTTTCCAGTCTGCGCCATATTCGAGTGACCATTTCTTGGCATATTCAAATGCCTTCTGGATATAGATGGATTCCGCCTTAAGACGCGCGTCCGGATCGTCGTCCAAACTGGCATCGCGGAATATACGTCCCCACTGACCCACCTGATAGCCTTCAGCGTTTCTCACCTGTCCCGTATAGTCGTCAAGGGGTTCATTGACCACATCCCAGGAATAGATAATGTCATTATAAGGGGCATATTTTTGCATCATCTGCTTAACATAGTTCTCAAGGCGCGCCAACATGGTTTCGGGGCTTGCCCAATCGGGGTCAGCCGCGTTGTAAATAAAACCGTTGCAGAAGAAATAATTGGGCTGCTGTCCGCCGTGCCACACTAGCGTATGGGCGCGCACCACCTTCTTCTCATTTTCAGGAACACCTTCATTATTTGCTCTGATCTGATTCAAGGTCGTTAATACAGGGGGACTGGCTACAAGCACCACATTTTCATTGGCAGCCTTAAGCATTGCGTCCTTTTCTGCATCTGTAAGAGTCATTGCGTTGATCTCAGCAACCTTCGCCACATACGCTTGCCTGGAAAGGCTGTTCGTATTGTTGTTGCCTATCTGCGCGTCAAGCTTCAAGGCGTTCGAAGGGCTGTTCGTGCGGTAATGGTACATGGCCTGATCTGAGTTCCAGACGCCGAACGTGCCCATTATGAAATAATCTTCGTATTCCTTCCACAGCGAAGGCAATGAATAATCTACCGCGAAAACGTTCGCTGTAAAAGCGGAGCATCCTATCACCAGAGCCGCTATGGTCGAAATAATTAGTTTTATTGGGGTTTTCATCTGATATAACCTCCGTTGCTACTTCGCTTATAAAGCCGAAGAAGGTTCTTCTAAATGCAACCGGCGAGTCGCCCTCATCTGTCAACGTCCCAGGCAGGCGCGACCGGCGGATTACTATTGTAGTGCAGAGGAGCGGCGGCAGTTCGTCCGCTCCGAATCGCATTATAATCGGCAGTTGAAAAAAGTCCGATATACGTACATGCGGCACGGTCTGGGAGAAGGCACGTTCAGAACAAGAGTTCGTATACCTTCTCGCCTATCAATTCGACCGACACCTTGACTTTGACGTTCTTTCCCTCCGCCTGGGGGGGCAGTTCGGCGGTTCGCAGCTCTATGCCGAAAGCCGCTGATTCCCCCGCAGACAGAGCGCTGACGCCGTCGGAACCCGCATCGCTTTTTTCGCGATCCCAGTATCCCTCAGGCGATTCTATCCATTTCCATCCTGCGTCGTCGTCAGCAAATGAGACTACCGATAGAAGCTCTCCCGGTAGCGCCACTTGAACTCCGCCGCTGTCTTCCCAGACACAAGTCACATATGCTCTCACGTGCGCGCCCACAGTACCAGTATTCTTCAAGGCGAACCGTTCGAAATAGCTATATCTCGGTTGGATGCCCTCATCCTCATCGCCGATGATGTAAGAAAATTCAGCATCACCTGCAGATGAGACCTCACCATCAATATAACCTGTTACCATGCTCTGCGGCTCGACTACGACGAGTTTCAAAAACGAATGGGTGACTCCCACTGTAGCCGCCGCCAACATTATTACAGTTATCATCGGTAATAAAATACGGTAATGTCTTTTCATGTGTCTACGCTCCTTACAGCATACGCACTTTGGTCAGTTAAATCAAATCTTATAAAGACTTATTTCGCTGCGTCGAACTGAGCCCTCAGAATATCTTGAGGCGTAACATATGCGGGAGCACCAAGCGAAAGGGGATAGATGCCTGTATCTGGAACAACCCACTGCAAGCCTAGATCCGGATCCCACAAATCCTCATCAGTAAGACCTAATTCATCCTTTATAGCATCCTCATACATGCCTTGAGTGGCCTTTATTCCAAAGCCGTTCAGTATGGCGCCGCCCCATTCTTTACCCATAAGTCTCGCGTTTGTCCTCATGTCTATGAATGTTGACACCTTCACGCCTACATTGTCACGAACGATTTCACCGATCTTATCTCCGGTATCTAAATCATAGACATTGTATGTTCCACTCGCCTGTATATCCAGGAAGTGTCTCTCACTATTACCATTTTTCGCCGGCAACACCCAGTGGAAAATTGTGCCATAGCGCAACGGGTCAAATGCATCATCCGGATCAGGCTCTGCGAATCCGCTATTTACATACCAAGCGTTTTCAGGATCAGTAGCGTCGATCGAGAAGCCCGCGACTACTATACCTGCTGTAGCGGGATTAGACTCAGCATCATAGTAGTCAACTGGAGCCAATGGCTTGCCGTCCGCATCTCTGGTTATTGTTATGTCAAGACCGCCTATTTCGACGAATGCGGATATACTACCCGTGTTTCGAATATAGCCATCCGGTTCCACAAAGTCCATACCTGGCTGAATAGTATAGGCCACATCAGGAGCAATCTCGTCGAACTCGAATCCCGCCGTCTCGATCTCGAAGTAACCCATCTCTCCACCAATCGGATTAGTTTCGGAGCTGAACCACGCGTAGGTAGCTCCCATAATCAGCGCCGCAGCCAGAAGTATGCCGCCCGCTGTCGCTAAAGTTTTTTTACTGAAAAGTATTTTTTTCATTTGGTTTTACTCTCCTTTACACTTTCTATCGATTATTATGATATATCTGCTTAGAACGTCAAACGAATGAATAAGAACCTGTAGTACAAACGCACTACCTAAAACCGTTTCGGTGCGGTTTAGGGAGGGTGCCCAGTTAAAGAAACCAACCTCATGATATTTAACCTCCTGTTATGCTGATGTTGATACAGCTATAAGTACAAGCGCAATAACTAATCAACCAATAGAATACAAGCCGCCAAACCATGCTGCCGCATATTCACAGACACAAGACGTCAAAGAAACCGTCGATATTTTCTTTTTTCCCCCGTTTATTTTGAATTTCGATGCACTCTTCCCCAATCCGCCTAACGGCGGCGGCTGGCGCCCCTTAAGATATGTTTGGACGAATAATCGCAAATCGTTCTAGATGCGGAATCAATCTGCAAAAATTCCGACCGTGAAGCTATAATCGAAGATGCGGCGTTTCACAGTTGCAGGCCTGTTATAAATTGGCCATCCGCATCATATATGCTTTTCTAAAGACATTTTTATTATATCCGACTTGTACAATTCCGTCAATAGAAACTTAATCAGTCTAGTAAATAAAGTTACCATTCGGATAAACTTATTATTTGTCGGGCCAAATACCGCTTACAGTCACAAGTTCCGCTGCAATTATTTAATTTTTACTTGAACATTCCACCGCTTTATGTATATAATATTACTCAAACTAATTCCAAAGTTTGTCTTCTTAGACTGAGTTCAGTATAACTGGTTGTGCGGTTTGCCGCCCGTCTCCGCGGGCGCCGCAGGAATTTGAGGTAACTTACAGATGATAGAAATCAGATGGCACGGCAGGGGCGGTCAGGGCGCTAAAACCGCCGCACTGCTGCTGGCGGACGCTGCGTTCGCCACCGGTCTGCATGTTCAGGGCTTCCCCGAGTACGGCCCTGAACGCATGGGAGCGCCCATAACAGCTTACAACCGACTCGACAGCAAGCCCATTCGCGTTCATTCCAACATCTACGCGCCCGATATCGTCGTGATCGTGGACGAATCGCTGATCGGCGCCGTGGACGTCACTGCGGGGCTGAAAAACACCGGTTCTATCGTGGTCAACACAGATCGCCCGCCTTCCTCAGTCAGGGAACTGTTCGCCGGATGTCCCGGCGCGATCTACGCCATAGACGCGAATGAGATATCCATGCGTACATTGGGCAAGAACCTGCCCAACACGCCCCTTCTGGCGGCCGTGGCGAGATTAACAGGCATAATGCCCGAAGATGAGTTTATCGAAAATATGGAGCATTCGTTCATGCACAAATTTTCGACTAAACCCGAGGTTATAGCAGGGAATATGAACGCTATAAAAGAAGCCTGGAAAGGAGCTGTTTTAATATGATCGAGCGTAATCTCATGGAACATATGACCGAAACATCCGGCTGGCGGGATTTAAGCCCGGCGGCTCAAGTCTTCGGCGAAGGCAATTCGATTTTTTTCAACACGGGCGACTGGCGTTCCGAGACGCCTTCATGGAACCGCGAGCGTTGTAAACAGTGCCTGCTCTGCTTCCCCGTATGTCCCGACAGTTCCATACCCGTAAGCGGCGGGAAGCGGCATGATTTCGACTTTGAGCATTGTAAGGGCTGCGGCGTATGCGCCAAAACCTGTCCCTTCGGAGCTATTTCCATGTTCTTAGGCACGGCGCCGGCAGGCGCATCCGACGCTGCGATTGCCGGCGGCGCACGCGCGGCCGCCGCAGCGAACACGAATCACGCCGCAGATAAAACTTCCGCAGCGCCGGCTGCCGCACGCGCGAAAGGAGGCGCAAAATGAGCAGACGCGATAGACTCTCAGGAAACGAGGCGGCGGCGACGGCCATAAGGCAGATCGACCCGGACGTGATAGCCGCATTCCCCATAACCCCCTCCACGGAAATACCCCAGTATATATCGTCCTTCAAGGCCGAAGGGCTTATAGGCACTGAATTCGTCACGGTAGAGTCCGAACACAGCGCCATGTCGGCCTGTATAGGCGCCAGCGCTGCGGGCGCCCGCGCCATGACAGCCACTAGTTCGGCGGGTATGGCTCTCATGTACGAACTGCTCTATGTGGCGGCTTCCGACAGATTGCCCATCGTCATGGCGGCCGTAAACAGAGCGCTCAGCGGACCCATCAACATTAACGCGGATCATTCCGATTCAATGGGCGCGCGGGATTCCGGCTGGATTCAGATATACAGCGAAAATGCGCAGGAGGCTTACGATAACATGCTTATGGCAAACCGCATCGCCGAGCATCCCGATGTAATGCTGCCCATCATGATATGCCAGGACGGTTTCATCACCAGCCACGCTGTAGAGAACATCACCATTGAGGACGATAGCTTTGTAAAGGACTTTGTAGGCGAGTATAATCCCGAAAAATACTTGCTGAATCCAGACGAATCTTTAGGAGTGGGACCATATAGCATTTCTATTTTCTACATGGAAATAAAGCGCCAGCAGTTTGAAGCTATGAACAATGCCCGAGCAGTCATCGCCAAGGTAAGCGCCGATTTCACCGCTCGTACAGGACGTGAATACGGCATGTTGGAGCAGTACCGCATGGACGGCGCCGAACTGGGTGTTCTGCTTATGAGTTCATCAGCGGGAACCGGCAAGGAGGCTGTGGACATGCTCCGCGAGAAGGGCGTCAAAGCGGGTCTTGTAAAGATCAGGGTGTTCAGACCCTTCCCCGCCGGCGAGATCGCAGAAGCGCTGCGTGGGCTTAAGGCGCTGGGCATTATGGATAAAAGTGACGGTTTTTCAGGCTGCGGCGGTCCTCTAGGCGCGGAAGTGCGCGCTGCACTTTATGGAAAATCAGATAATATAAAAACTATAAACTATGTCTACGGCCTGGGCGGCCGCGATGTAAAGGTAGCCGATTTCGAAGAAATATTTGCGGAGCTTGCCGCCATGAGAGACGGCGCGGAGCTTCCCGACTGCAGATATCACGGCGTCAGAGAGTAAGGAGGATGATATGGCTTATAATACTTACAGCCTGAAGGAGGCCGCCAACAAACCGGAACGTCTTGTGGCCGGTCACAGAATGTGCGCCGGCTGCGGCGGACCTGTAGCCGTTCGCGCGGTTCTCAGGGCTTTGAAACCCGAAGATAAAGCCGTCGTATGCGTCGCCACCAGTTGTCTTGAGGTATCGTCCTGTACCTATCCCTATACATCCTGGCGCGACTCATTCCTTCACACCGCCTTTGAAAACGCGGCGGCGTCGGCCAGCGGGGTCGAAGCGGCTTATACCGCATTGAAAAAGCGCGGCAAGATCAAGGACACTTATAAATTCATAACATTCGGCGGCGACGGCGGCACCTACGACATCGGCTTCCAGTCCCTTTCCGGCGCCATGGAGCGCGGAACCGACATGGTATACGTCTGCTACGATAACGAGGCTTATATGAATACCGGCATACAGCGCTCTTCTTCCACCCCCGCGTTCGCCGATACGACCACCTCGGCGGCCGGTTCAAAGTCCGACGGAAAACCGCAGTTCAAAAAAGATCTGACCAAGATCATGGCGGCTCATCATATACCATATGTGGCTCAGAGCACATTCATCGGGAATTTCAAGGATCTGCACAGGAAATCAGAGACCGCCGTATACACGGAGGGTCCGGCTTTTCTGAACGTCCTAGCGCCCTGTCCCAGGGGCTGGCGCTATGAAGCCTCGGATCTTATGGAGATATGCAAGGCTGCCGTAGAAACCTGCGTATGGCCGCTTTTCGAAGTTACAGAGGGCGAATGGGTTCTGAATTATGAACCTAAGAAGAAACTGCCTGTAACGGAATACCTCAAACTGCAAGGTCGTTTCAAGCACCTGTTCGAACCGGGCAATGAAGGACTGATCGAAGCTATTCAGGATGATATAGATAAGCGGTGGGAGGAACTCAAATCCCTCTGCGAGATGTAGCGACTCAATCACCACGCCATTTTTGCCCATACCGGAACCTGGTGACGATTTCCGGCGTCTCACGTACCTTTTGTACGCTCCGAGGCCGAAAATCGCCCCCAGAACCCGGTCTGAACAAAACTGACGCGCCGATTGAGTCGCCTTGATTGAGTGACGACTCAATCGACACCCCCTCCGGAACCTGGTGACGATTTCCGGCGTCTCACGTACCTTTTCCAGTTATAATACTTTCGAAAGGAAGTCCCTTAATCGGGGGTTTTTCGGATTATCGAAGAAAACCTCCGGGGGGGCTTCTTCTAATATGCTGCCCTCATCCATGAACAGCACCCTTGTGCCCACTTCGCGGGCAAAGCCCATCTCATGGGTTACTATTACCATTGTCATGCCGTCGTCGGCCAGTTTCTTCATGACGGACAGCACTTCGCCTACCATTTCGGGGTCAAGCGCCGACGTCGGTTCATCGAAGAGCATCACGCGCGGGTTCATGGCTAGGGAGCGCACGATGGCGATACGCTGTTTCTGTCCTCCTGACAGCATATTCGGATACTCCTTCGCCTTATCTGCCAGTCCTACCTGCTCCAACAGTTCTTTCGCCCTTTTCTCAGCCGCTGCGGCGTCCATGAGACCCAGCTTCCTCGGCGCCAGGCTTATATTGTCCAGAACTGTCAGGTGCGGGAACAGATTGAAATGCTGAAAGACCATGCCCATCTTCTGACGCAGCTTATTCATATCGTAACGGGGAGCGGTTATCAGCTCGCCGTCGAAGCGTATCTCACCCTCGTCGGGCGTTTCCAGCAGGTTGAGACAGCGTAAGAATGTGCTTTTCCCCGAACCCGAAGGTCCCACAACCACTATCTTTTCCCTGATATTCACATGAGCGCTTACAGCATTAAGTACGGTTACGCCGTTGAAGGACTTGCTGAGGTTTTTAACGTCTATCACTTTTCTGCAATTTCCTTTCCATTACGCCCTGCAAGGCGGTAAGTCCCACAACCATTATCAAATAGACCAGAGCCACCGATATGAGCGGGAAAAACGCCTGATACGTTCTGCTCCTTACAAGGTCTGCGGCCTTTGTCAGATCTATTACCGTGATGTAGCCGGCTACGGATGTCTCTTTCAGCAGGGTGATGAACTCGTTGAACAGGGCGGGAAGCGTGTTCTTTATGGCCTGAGGCATGATTATATACCGCATGGTCATGAGTTCCGTCAGCCCTAGGGATCTGCCCGCCTCCGTCTGTCCCGTGTCTATGGACATGATGCCCGCTCTTACGATCTCGGCTACATAGGCGCCTGAGTTCAGACCAAAGCCTATGACAGCTACAATCACACCGCTCTTGATGTCGATCAATACCAGATAATACAATATCATCAGCTGCACGATTACAGGCGTACCCCTGAAGACAGTCACATAAAGTTCAGCGAAGAGCCTGGCGATCTTCATCTTGCCCGTTCTGTGGTTGTATACCTTTATCACGGCCAGAATTATACCTATGCTCACACCGATAAGCACGGCAAACACAGCTATCGTAATGGTTGCCCTAAATCCGTCTAAAAAGACCTTATAGTAATTGTTATTGATAAATGTTCTGTAAAACCCTTCCTGAAAAGCCGCCATATCATGCCCTGCCCGTCCGCCGCTTCCGCGGCAGTCATCATACTTATACCGAATAAAACAGCTGGCGCTTGCTGCAGGCAAGCTCCGAAAACCCTCATCACGCCTCTGGGCGGTCTTTTTTCGGGGCTTGCCTATATCGCAAGCGCCAGGCTTGTAATTGATAGATTATAGATTATGTTATTCTGAATATTCCTGAATATATAGCTCGATGAGGCCATCCGCTACCATGCCGCCAACCACTTCATCAATAATAGCCAGCAGGTCTTCATTGCCCTTTGCTACAGCTACACCGAACTGCTCCGTCATGGGGCTGCCTTTCGTATAAACAAGCGGCATTGCGGTGTAAGCCTCGTGCTCGTTAGCCAGAGCGATCGCTACCAGCTCATCTATAACCACGGCGTCTATCCTGCCGTTGATGAGATCCTGCATAGCTACAGGAGCGCTTGTGTACTGCTTGAGATCCGTAGTTCCTCCCCTGAGCACGCCCTCATTGATCTCATCCTCTACCAGCATGGAACCCGTCGTGCCCGACTGTACGCCGACGGCCTTGTCCGAAAGATCCTCAACAAAGCCTATATCGCTGTTCTCCGGCACTATGATATACTGAACAGACTCTACGTATGGCGTTGAGAAATCAACCTGTGCCCTGCGTTCGTCGTCGATGGTTATACCTGACACAGCTACATCGCCCTTGCCCGAAGCTATCGAAGCCACAATCCCGCCGAAATCGGCGTTGACTACCTCAAGTTCGACCTCAAGCTTTTCCGCTATAGCTTTCCCTATTTCCACATCCACTCCGACGATCTCATTGCCTTCGATGAACTCATAAGGCGGGAACTCAGCGTTGGTGTACATAACCAATGTGCCGGAGGACTTGATCTGATCCAACTTTCCGGTCGTACTGCCGCCCGGCTGTTCAGAGTCGTCGGCGGCGTCTCCGTTGCCTCCGCATCCGCTTATAGCAATGGCGATAATGAACAGTAATGCAATAAATTTCTTCATTTTCAGATACTCCTTTCACTTTGCGCATAAGCTGCGGCTTCGTCGCCTGCGCCGGCGAGTTCATTGTACCACTTGACTGCCTCTATATACGAATCGCTGATCAGCTTGTCGCTGAGACCGTGTAATGAAGCGAAGGCCGCTATTTCGTCCCAATTTGCATATTCATAGTTATTGAAAAACGCGATCATGTCCGAGAACGGACCCTTGCCGGATACCAGGGAATCCTTTATATCATCGGCTACAGGTATTTCTTCGAACAACTCATCCCGGCTCTTTTCGAGAGCCACGTGCAACAGTGAGAGCAGCCCGGTTGTAAACGCGTGTTTCGGGTTGCGTCTCGGCTTGAAATGGGGCGCAAGCAGTTCTCCGAACCGCGCTCTCACCAGTGAGATCCTCACCAGTTCAAGGGGTGCGCTTGCCGCGACTCCCCTGAGGGCGAGGGTCGCTATCCATTTCTTCAGGTTGTTTTCTCCGAGTATAGCCACTGCCGCCTGTATGGACGACACCCTGTTCCGCAGCCCCACAGCAGCGGAATTCAGCAGTCGGAGCAGCTTGTAAGACATGGCTACGTCGGTGGCTATCAAATCACTGATCTCCTTGAAATCCACATAGCCGTCTTCGCTGGTAAGCCTGAGCAGCTTTATATAATTCAGCTGCAGAGGATGTATATCCTTTACCTTCTTCGTCACCTGGGGCTGGCTGAAGAAAAAGCCCTGAAACAATTCAAATCCGCGTATACTCGCCAGCTCAAAATCATCGGCGGAGTCAACATTCAGCGCGATAAAGCGCTTCCCGCGGTTGGCCGCGATCACAGCCGCTATGCCGCCTTCGTCCGCAATCTTCAAGTCTATCTTGATATAGTCGGCGATCTCTATAAGCCCCGCAAGCCCGGACTGTCCTGCCGCAAGGTCTGAGCTGTCCGTCACGGCCGCCGCAATGGTATAGCCGTACGATTTCAGTTCCTTGTATCGCCTGAGTTCAACAGCGTCAATCTGACTGCGCGCCTGGATCTGAACGACGAACTTGTCCTTCGGAAGTCCGTTGCGAACCGCGGCGTTGAGAAGCTGCGCGGAATACGATATGAAATAACAGGTCTTACCTGCCATAACCGAAAGATCCACCACATCCATCGTTCTGTCAAACTCGGTGAGATTCACCTCGTCTTCCATATCCTTCCCTTCGTTGCCCCTGTCGATCAATTCATATCCGAAGGTGACGCCGTGGTTGTCCAGTATGGGTTGAATGTTGATGTACAGATCCTTGAACTTCTTAGCGGAGTCATACTGCTCCTCGAAGAGCACCAGCCTCGCCCGTCCGCCTGCCTTGGCCTTATAGAGGGCGATATCCGCCTTGCGCAGCAGCTCCGGGAAATTATGACCGTGCCTGGGAAAGAACGATACGCCCATACTTATGGTGCACGACAGTTCAATATTCGGCATGGTATATGACATGAGAGCGCCCGACAACATTTTGGAAAAGTGATCATACATCTCCGTATCCGTCCGAAACTCATCCCCGCTCCCCGAATAAAGCAATACGAACTCATCCCCGCCAAGCCTATAAAGATGCCCTGAAAATACAGGGTTTTCCTGCAAGAGCGAGGTTATCCTGCGCAACATCACGTCGCCGGTATTATGTCCGTAGGTATCATTAATGCTTTTGAAATTATCTAGGTCGAACAGCGCGATCACGCCGCATAGCTCGCCGCTGACTATCCTCTCGCGGATCCTCTCGAAATCCTCCCTGAGCTTCTGGCGATTCGGTACGCCCGTCAGCTGGTCTATATAGGCGAGGTTGAAAAGCTTCAGGCTATTCTCCTTCTCCTCGTCAATATTCCTGATGCTCAACACTATGCACTCTTTGTCGTCAACCCAAAGCGCGGGTCGGCTCACGCCCGCGTACCCGCTGCCGTTAACATCTTCGATTTCAAATGAAAACGCGTAGTTTTCATCCTCAAAACACAGCTCGAACAGTCCCGGAAATATGCTAGCATAACCGTTTTTAAAATCCCTTTTCAGATCGCTGGTTTCACTGAGTCTATCGTTCGCCGCCTCATTCAGAAACAGAACCTTCTTGTCCTTCTTTCCTACCACGACCACATCCATATCAAATGAATCCAGTATTCCGCCGAGGATATCCTCAAGCTGTTGTCTTTTATTGCCGCTCAATATCATACTCAACTCCAAATCATAGGATCATTGCTAAATTATAGCACAAACCCGGCTGATATTCAAATCAATTTTACGCGCTCATTGAAATTACATTAATAATATACCTTATATGATTACAAATGTCGACAATAAAATTATAAGAATAATCAAAATCGCGCAGAATATATTGGGGAGCCTTGGAACGGCTGAAAATGCAGAAACTAGTCAGATATAATATTTTCATTTTAATTGTTTTTTTAAAACTATGCATTAAACCTTGCCGTGACGATTGACAATCTTGGAATAATAATTTAAAATATAATAGTAATGACAAACAAATTTTGCGTGTAGCATAATTCTCGCCTGAATTTCTTTGTCAAAAAATCAAAACGTATGAATAGAAGGGGTGTGAGTACGTGGATATATCATCACTTGCCGGCGTTATCATCGGCGTGGTCGCCGTTATTGTCGGCATGTTTTTCAAAGGGGTTTCTTTTGAAGCACTATTAAATCCAGCAGCATTTTTCATAATCATTGTCGGCACCGTCGGCGCCGTCACAGTAGCTACCCCAATGAATGAGTTAAAAAACCTAGGCAAGCTTTTCGGAGTTTTATTTACTAATGCCAAATTCATGTCGGCAAATGAGGCTATCGAAAAAATCCTTTCATTCGCCGAAATGGCTAGAAGAGAAGGCTTGCTCGTACTGGAAGCGAAGATACAAGAAGAGACGGATCCATTCCTCATAAGGGGGCTTCAACTCCTTGTGGACGGCGTGGACAGCGACCAACTGGAGGAGTCGATGGAGGCCGATATCGGTGCGATGGAAAACCGTCACGCGGCTAACGCGAACATATTCTCCCAGGCCGGGACATACGCTCCCACCTTGGGCGTTCTGGGCGCGGTACTGGGTCTGATCGCGGCACTGGGCAACATGGACGACACGGAGGCGCTCGGACACGCGATCTCCGCAGCTTTCATCGCTACCCTGCTGGGTATATTCACCGGCTATGTGCTGTGGCATCCGATGGCTAACAAGCTTAAACGCAAATCAAAACAGGAAGTATTGGTCAGGACGATCATCATGGAAGGCATAGTGGGCATATGCCGCGGGATGAATCCGCGTATGCTCAAGGATAACCTTTCGAACTATATAGCCGCCAAGGATCGCGAAACCAGTTCGTAACATGGGGCTGCCCGGCGGCGGATTGCCGATGGGTATTACGCGCCGGTCTGCGGCAAGGCGGCAGGGCGGCGAAAATAAATCATTATGGGGATGGGGGAATTATGGCAAAGAAGAAACATGGGCCTCCGCATGAAGAACATGCTGATGAGAGCTGGCTCATACCTTACGCCGATCTGCTTACATTGCTGCTCGCGCTTTTCATCGTGCTGTTTGCTTCAAGCTCAGTTGATGAAGAAAAATATAACGCTGTAGCCGAAGGTCTATATAGCGCCTTCAACGGTTATTATCTGGATCTGCTGTTTGGAGGAATAGGCGGAGACGGTTCCGGCGATATGGGCGATATGACGCTGCCATATCCCAACGCAGGCAAGGAGGGGGAAGCCGGTTCCGATGAAGAAAAGGCGGCGGCCGAAGCGGCCGCTCAACAACTCGGCAATCTTTATGAATCATTGTCGGAATACGTTACGGAGAACAATCTTCAGGAGACCATAGCGGTTGAGTTTCAGGGTGAGAATGTTCTCGTTACCCTGAAGAACGACGTCTGGTTTGAATCGGGAAGCGCAGAACTCACCCTCGGCATGTACAGTCAGGGACAGATGCTTGCGGAATTGATACAGTCCAACCAAACGCCGTCGAACCCCTTGGAGATCATCGTGGCCGGTCATACCGACAATGTGCCTTCGAACTCTGCAAGATATCCGTCCAACTGGTATCTGAGCCTTTCCCGAGCGGTCAACTTCCTTACAGTACTACTGTCCGACGGGGATCTCAATCCTACGCATTTCAGCACGCGCGGCTACGGGGAATACCACCCCATCGCTTCGAATGACACCCCCGAGGGTCGTCAGCAAAACCGGCGCGTTGAGCTGCTTATTTCAAGACCCAGAGTGATAACCCCGCCTGACAGCCTGCTTTTGGACGCATTGCAGGAGAGAGCCGAACAACGCGCCGCCGGCCAATAAACGCCGAAGCGGCGCCGGCGTTTACATACTATTATTATACCGCGCTGAAGGCCTTATCCAGATCGGCCAATATATCCTTTATATTCTCTGTTCCTATGGAAAGCCTTATGGTGTTCGGTTTAATGCCCTGTTCAAGCAGTTCTTCCGGCGTCAGCTGCGAATGCGTCGTGCTGGCGGGATGTATCACCAGTGACTTTACATCCGCCACATTGGCGAGAAGCGAGAATATTTCCAGATTATCTATGAACCGGCGCGCTTCCTCCGCGCCGCCTTTGATCTCAAACGTGAAGATCGAACCGGCGCCATTCGGGAAATACCTCTTATAAACGTCATGGCTGGGTTCTCCCGGCAGAGACGGATGATTGATCTTTTCCGCTTTGGGCTGGTTTTTCAGGTATTCTATCACCTTTACGGTGTTTTCTATATGCCTCTCCATCCTCAACGATAGCGTCTCTATGCCTTGGAGCAGGAGGAATGAGTTCAAGGGCGCGATGGCGGCGCCGCTGTCTCTCAGAAGCACTGCGCGTATCCTTGTGACAAATGCGGCGGGTCCCACTGCCTTTGTAAATGAAATGCCGTGATAACTGGCGTTAGGCTCTGTTATATGCGGGAATTTGCCGCTCTTTTCCCAATCAAACCTGCCGCCGTCAACGATGATCCCGCCCAGTGTGGTTCCGTGTCCGCCGATGAACTTAGTCGCCGAATGTATCACTATATCCGCGCCGTGCTCAAAGGGTCTGAGCAGATATGGCGACGTGAAGGTGTTGTCCACGACTAGGGGTATTCCGTTATCGTGAGCCGCCTTCGCGACTGCCTCTATATCAATGACATTGGAATTCGGATTTCCCATTGATTCTATAAAAATAGCTTTGGTATTCGGTCTTATGGCGTTTTTGAAGCTGTCTTTCTCATCCGGATCTACAAATGTAGTCGTAATGCCATAATTCGGCAATGTGTGCATGAGTAGATTATAACTGCCGCCGTAGATCGTCTTAGCCGACACGATATGATCGCCCGCGAGAGCCAAGTTCCGAATCGTGTAATCAAAGGCCGCCGCTCCCGAAGCTACGGCAAGCGCCGCCACACCGCCTTCAAGGGCTGCTACACGCCTTTCCAAGACGTCCTGGGTTGGATTCGTCAGTCTTGTGTAGATATTGCCGGCGTCCGCCAGACCGAACCGCGCTGCCGCGTGTTCTGAACTATGAAAAACATAGGATGTCGTCTGGTAAATCGGCACCGCCCTTGAATCGGTAGCGGGATCCGCTTCCTCCTGTCCGATGTGGATTTGTTTAGTTTCAAACTGCCAATTGTCTGTGTTTACTGCCATTTTTTCACCTCATTCTTAATTTACTATAGATTATATGATTTCCAGTAATCGTTATACTTCTTGTTTCGATTACATTACACCCACTGTCGCCATCATCGCCCGCTGCCGCCTTAACTGTCATCGCCATCGTCGCCCGCTGTTGCCTTAACTGCCGCCATCATCATCCGCTGCCGCCTTAACTGTCATCGCCATCGTCGCCCGCTGTTGCCTTAACTGTCGCCATCATCGTCCGCTGCCGCCTTAACTGCCGCCATCGTCGCCCACTGCCGCCATCGTCGTCCACTGTCACCTTAACTGTCATCGCCATCATCTTCTTCTTTTTTAACATGTACATCCGGATTATGTACAAAGTGGTTGATCCCTATTGATATCCCTATCCCGACGAGCGTATCCGCAAGTCGCCTTATGCTGTGGATATACGGCGCCTCTGTCGTCTGCCCCAAGGCTATGATGAGAAACACAACGCAGCCTATGACTATGCCGTTGGTCACCTTGAGAGCGTTGCAGGTCACAATAAGCACGATTATTCCCAGTGAAATCATCGCTATAACCAGATATGGATTATTAAAGAAAGCGTCCAGATACAGGAACAACATCCCGATCAGCGCGCCGATGAAGGTTCCGAAAAATCTGTAAAGCCCGTTGGAAAGGGTTTTTTCCATTGAATCCTGCAGGCAGATGATGGCCGCGATACACGCCAGCGAGGCATCGAATCTTGTGGTGATATTTAGAGATTCAAGGAAATGATATATTGTCAGGCAGATAAACACAACCAAGGCCGTCTTGATCGTGCGCATACCCACCGGAGAGCTTATCTTTTTGTTCTTTATATTCTTTATGTTAATGGCCATTTTCCGCCTTTCTCATTCCTTCCGCGTCGACTTCGTCTATCGTTCCGGCGCGCTGTCTCGTTTCATATAGGAAGAGTTTAGGCAAACGCTGTCCGAATCTGCAAGTAACCTCATACTTTATCGTGCCCGACTTGTCCGCGATCTCTTCCGGTGAAACCGACTTGCCGCCCTGAGAACCCATCACGATAACTTCGTCGTATTCCTCAACTCCGGGCACGTCGGTTACATCTATCATGCACTGATCCATGCAGATAGTCCCGATAATGGGCGCATAACAACCGTTGACTATGACCCTGCCGCTGCCGGTCAGCATACGCGGCAGACCGTCGGCATAGCCGAGAGGCAGTGTCCCTATCAGACTTTCCCGTTCTGTGGTAAATCCGGCGCCGTAGCTCACCGAAAATCCCGGCGGGGCTTTCTTCAGCAATACAATATTGGCTTTTACGCACATAGCCGGACGGAGAGATGTATCGTCCGCGCCAATATGCCCATCGGGATAATAACCGTATAGGACTATGCCCGGACGAACGGCGCTGTACAAGCTCTCCGGGAAATTGAATATGGCCGCGCTGTTGGCCATGGTGCGGTAATTCACCGGAACACCTGCGCCTCTAAGTTCACTGGCGAAGCTGTCAAACTCAGCCATCTGTGCTCTGGCATATGTCTGATCCGCGCTTTCCGCAGTAGCGAAATGTGAAAAGAGGCCCTTGAGTTTAAGATTGGGCAGCCCGCTGATCATCTTGATTATACCGACGTTTTCACGCGAACGCATAAAGCCGACGCGCCCCATCCCAGTTTCCAGAGCGACAAGCGCCTCCACGCGTTTACCCATACACACCGCCTGCTCAGAGATGGCGATAGCGTCCGGCGCTGTGGAGAGCACGGGCGTCAGCTTATAGTCGATGATTTCTTTTTCATTCCCCCTGGGAGTGAGACTGAGGATCACAATGGGCAGCGTAACACCGGCGTTGCGCAAGACTATGGCTTCTTGAATCGTGGCCACGCCCAGATGTTCTACACCCTCGCCGCTTAAAGTTTCGGCGATCTTGACGGCGCCATGACCGTAAGCGTCCGCCTTCACCACTCCTATAATCTCACTGCCGCCGGTTTTCTTCCTTATCTGCCTGATATTATGCTTTATATTGTTCAGATCTATCTCCGCCCATGCAGTGCGGCGTTTTTTTCTCATGTAATAACTGTCGTCCATTGGTTTTCTATCTACTCCCAGTGTCTTATTCAGTCTGCCTGCTCATCCAGTTTAATGTCTCACCTTCCTCTAAGCCGTTTATCGTATACACCATATCTCATTTTCTATATTTCCTCCGAGAACGGTTTCCACGGCCTCTTGCTCACTGCCTCAAATATAGGTATGTACAGCCTCATAAACCGCGCGGCGGAACGCTTCTCCGCAACAGTCATATCGAATTTCCACACGCCTCTGACATTACGCATATTGCTTCCGTCTCCGGATTTATAGCTCTCAAGCTTCTCACCGTAGCGGGCGAACAGCGCCTCGTACATCCTTCTTCTATCAGGTGAAAACTGTGAAATATATTCAACCAGCAGCTTTTGGGATTGTCCCGACATGGCTGCTCCGTGAACGCCGTCCTTCTTCGC
This sequence comes from Eubacteriales Family XIII. Incertae Sedis bacterium, assembly GCA_031264295.1. Taxonomy (GTDB): domain Bacteria; phylum Bacillota; class Clostridia; order Peptostreptococcales; family Anaerovoracaceae; genus JAISED01. The sequence continues at coordinate 24,464 of JAISED010000022.1, forward strand.
GTGTTCCGCAATCAGTTCTTCCCAGTCGGCTTCATTACGCGTGAGCTGTCTCCTGCTGGGTATCCTGTCCCAGTCCGGCTTTCCCGGCGGTTTGTCCGTGATCGTCTTGCGCACAACGCGGCAGCGCAGTTCTGTACTTTGCGCAGACTGACCATACTGACCGGATCGGCGGATCGGCGCCGACGCGGATCCTATCCTGCTTTTTGACGTAAGTTTGATCGTACCCACCCCCTGCTGACGTCATTATAAACCGAACCCCGCTGCTTGTAGGCGCGGAGTTCAGTTGTCGTTGTCCATATTAATATTATAATAGAGTTTATTCAAAAAATCCATTTTTTTTACAAACTGAGAATCAGAGAATAAAAACATCTTACTTTTCACACCCCGCTCGGTCAGCAAGGCGCTCTATTGTTCGGTATTATCTATTCCCCGAGTTCCAAAAACCTGTGTATGACAGCCGCTGCTTCTGCCCTTGTCGCCCTGCCCTTCGGATCGAACACGCCGCCGGGTCGGCCGCTCAATATATCCGTACAATAGAGCGCCTTTACAGCTTCGTCCGCGTAAGCGGATATATTGTCCGCGTCTGCGAAAACGACGTAGGGGCGTACTGCTCTCAATTCTACGCCAAGCTGTGCGGCATAACGATATATCAGGACGGCTAACTGCTCGCGGCTTATGTCGGCGCCGGGGTCAAACAGCCCGCCGCCAACGCCGTTCACTAGGCCGCTTTCCGCCGCCCAGCTCACTGCGTCGCGGTAGTAGCTTCCCTCGGCTACATCGCCGAATGCAGCCGCTGCAGATTTCGGACTGCCTGCTCGGCGCCACAGTACGGTCACGAGCATGGCTCTTGTCGTGAAATCCGCAGGACTGAACGCAGTCTGCGTTGTCCCCTCAAACAGTTTGTTTTCAAAGACGTATGCGACGTCGCCGTAGTACCACGCTGCCTCTGTCACATCTTCGAACGGTGAGTTCCATTTCACACTTCCGTCGTAGAAAACGGTGTAATTGCCGCTTATCTCGCGAGTCGATCCGTCTGCCTGCGTAATGATCGCGGCGTCGTCGTTCAGTCCACCGGCCGCGCTGCCGCCTGACCCACCGGTTGCGGAGTTGCCAACACCGCTGCCTGTTCCGTTGCCTGTTCCGCTGCCTGCGCCGCTGCTTGTGCCTCCTTCCGCACCACTGCTTGTGCCTCCTTCCGCACCACTGTCCGTGCCGCCGTCCGCACCACTGTCTGTGCCCCCTTCCGCACCACTGTCTGTGCCGCTGTCCGTGCCGCCGTCCGCACCACTGTCCGTATCGCCATCCGTACCGCTGTCCGTGCCGCTGTCCGTGCCGCTGTCCGTACCGCCGGGCGCGGGCTGTTTTTCGACCGTGATCGTTACGGTTTTGCTCGTCGCCGTTTCTACATCATCAATAACGTAGAACACTGTAAAAATCATTTCCCTGTCCATGTCCGGATTTTCCGGCGTCGGAATATTCGCGAAATATCCATCCGCTCTCTTCTGCACAAGCGCGCGCGAAACTTCTACGTTATTGGTATTCCGAAGCAGTATGCTCATCTTTTGCGCATTTTCAAGGTTTTCTCCTGTGATGATAATCTCGTGTATCCCCGGATATGCCGAAGCGATGGAGTCAAATGAACTGGGATCGATCACAGGCTTTCGCTGGAGAACGATCTCCGCAGTATAGTCCGCAATATCACCGTTCTCCGCCGTTACCCTGTAGATAAGCGTCAGTACCGCGTCTGTCACATTGCGGTCTGTTATTTCCACTTCGGCGTTTTGGCTTATTTTTATTTGTGAAACATGCTCGATCTTATCTTTCAGCACAGACAAATCGGTATTGTAGGGCATGACTACATAGATCGTCTTTCCGGCCTTATCGATCTCCGGCAGAGCGGTCTGCCCCTCGACATAATAGGCGATTACCTCAACATCCGACTTGAACGCCCTAGGTACGATGATCTGCGGCTTTACGCCGTGAAGTACCTGCTCCGCTCCGTCTACGCTTACACTCAAGTCATATATTTTGTCACTGTCGTCGTTCGTATTGACTATGCCGGTGAGCGCCGCCGTAAATACGCCGCCTGCATAGGCCGCATACGCCGTTATGGGTTCTTCTTCGCCGCTCGCCGCTGTTACCATTATTTTCTCCGCGAGTTCAAGCATACTGCCCGTCAGTGTGACGGACACGCTTCCGGGATTCCATACGGCAGGCTGCGAGTAGCTGACACCGGTGACGACAGGGACGCCCTTCTTCGCCGCGGTAAAGGTCTTTGTCCCTCCATAATGCAGATTCCCTATTACATCTTGGACAAACACGCGGTACAGGTATTCCGTTCCCGCGTCAATATTCGTCAACTCTACAAAGAAGTCCGTTTTGTCCGCGGTGTTATCAAGCGTTCTTTTCGTCCAGTTCGCCTCGCTCTGCTTGCGATACTCAATCCCATATTCCACCATGAATTCATCGCGGGTCGTTATGCTGCCGAACAACTGCGCTGTGGTCTGTGTCACAATCGCGTCTCCCGTCAGGACTTCACCTGCGGGTAACTCGTCGTCGACGTTTACGTTAGCGGATATTTCAGAGAAGTTCCCCGCCTTATCATAGGCGATCAACCTGAGCGAGCCTCGGAATGCATAAGTGATAGTGGCCGTGTAGATGTTGGCGGTTCCTTCATGTGCTTCGATGTATTCTGCGTCGTAGACTGCATCGTACACCATCCCGCCTGCGTTTACTGTCACTTTGTCGATTCCGCTGCTGCTGTCCGTCACCGTCAGATGTACCTTGAGCTGCTTGTCGGTGATGCCATCCGTGTCGGAAGGCGCCGCCCCCATGAGGGCTTGCGCCGCGGATGCGCCTTTATAAAGCGGTTCGCCGATCTCCTCAAAGATGACGTCACCGGATATTACAGGCGCCGTCTCGTCAAGCAGAAGCTGATGTGTCGTTTCGATAGAGAATCCCTTATCATCGAATACCTTTACCTGGATCGTATGCGCTCCTTCTGTTTTGGGTATCGTTGCGCGTATTACACTGCTGTTTCCGCCGAGCCATTTCTGATGCGGGCTTGTGTCCTCGCTATCCACCTTCGTTGTGTAGCTGCTGGGCGTATTCTCGAAATCGTACAGGGAAACCACGAAGTCTCTCGAACCGCCCGCGTTGATCCAGTAGGGCGCGTCAATCGCGATCTTGCCGTTATTCGCAAAGGTATTTTCCAGCGATACCTTGTATGTCCCAAGCGAAGCTCCCTCAGCCACGGGCGTGACCGTCAATTCAAGAAGATCTTGAATCGTCTGGCCGTTTTCGCCTAAATTCATAGCTAGCTTACCGACTAAGACGCCGTCCTTAGAAGTGAGCACTGTTTCATCATTGCTGCTTTTCAGCTTTGCTGTAAGGGTCGCTCCGGGATTGGAAGCAATAGCGGTGATGTTCACGCTGAACAGGTTTTCCGCACTTGCCTCGTATTCCCTCTGCTGCGGATCGAAGTCCAGCGCGACGCTGTCGATTGCCAACGCCGACAGCGTATTGTCTGTATCTTCATCGCTCAATGTGACATAGTTGGTCTTTACTGTCGCGCCGGCAGTCTTAAACCGGAATGTAAGCGTATCCGAGGTTTCGCCCTCAAGCCGAATCAGTCTTCCCTCTGTCGTCAGGGATTGCTGGGTCTCAATCGATTCTCCGTCCTCGCCAATAAGGGCGGCGATCAGATTTCCGCCGCTTCCTTCTCCGTGGATGGGTGTCCACGCGAGGTTTTTAACTGTAAGGTCTGCCGTCGTTTTCCCACCGTCGTCGGAGAGTTCGGATGTAATCTGAACGGGTACGCCGTTGTTGCGCGCCACCGGATCCGTGAAGGACACGCTGCCCGCGTTGTTGGCCGCGTAGGCTTCCGCTGCCGTTTCCCCGTCTTTTTCTATCCATACATTCGCATAGAGCAGTATGCTCCCTTCATCGAAGCCGTCGTCCGGCAAGGCATATTTGAAGTTGCCCACAAACGCGCCATTATCTATCAGGCCTAAGCGATCCCCATCGATCTCAAATACACCCGTCTTTCCGGCCACAGCCGTCATACCTGCGCCGGTATCTACAAGACTCACGCCATCTGCGGCTTCGCTGTTTACATTATTCGTATAGAAACCGATCTTGACCTTGTAGTTGGAATTTGACGCTTTAAGCCGCGCAAGCTCAATATCACTTTGGTTGTACAGCTTGATCTGAATATCCCTTTCCTTGTTTTCCTCTCTCGTTGTCTGGATGCTGCTGATTCCCGCGTCGGCGACCTGCGTTACTGCGGTCACTTCTGCCTGAATAAGGCCGCTGTCAAACCTCGCATTAACCTTTATATTTATATTTTCTATTAGCGAATCCTCGTCCGCCAGAGGGTGATACACAGTCAGCGTCACGCTCGAATTCGGCGTCAGATGCAAACCCGTGAAGTTTCTTGACGACCCTTCCAAAGCGCCGGCAGCGGTGTCTTTTGTGGCGATCGCAATCTCGGTGATCGCTTCCTTACCTTTGTTCGTCACTGTAAGCTGTAACGGCAGGCTGTTGTTATGCTTCACCTCACCGTAATCAAATATGGGATCACCGACGCCTATGTCGTTTATGAACTCGCCCGTCGCCGTCTTCATAGCCGAAATAGGTTCTGCTACGATAATCGTTCTGCCGTCCTCAAGCTCAAGCTGCTCAGTTCCGTTATCTATATCGTAATTTGTCGTCTGTAGTACCGCCTTGATTCCGTCCGCGCCGCTCAAATACACGTCGGCGTGATCCACCTTAGTGTTCTCGTCCGCCTCCACTATGGGCATGGGCGCGGAAACGTATACGGGTTCGCCGTCCTTGTCCTGAAGAAAACGCACGGCGTAAACGGAATCCCTGTCCATATTCTGTCCTTCTTCGCCTTCGGGTATGTCCGATTTGTCGTCCATCTCAGGGGCGATCCACACTATGGACAGATCGTTTACGGAGTTGGCGTCCGTGTTCTTACCGAAACGGAACTGGTTGCTTATGACGACATCGGCGTTCTTATTGATCTCATTGATGCCGTCGGGAAAATTGCCGTACAGGGAGGCGTCCCTGTTGATCGCTCTGAGCTGTATGTCGCTCACCGCCGCATTCGCGTCCGCATCGTCCGCGCCATCTGTCAGAGGCCGCTGCGTATACCAAGCGGTTACAAACCTTTCTTCACCGTCGATCTTCGCCGTCGTCACCTGTGGGTTTTCATCCGGATAATCGTCCCTTGTGAGGAATATAGCAGGCGCCGCCACCGCTCCCGCATTATTGATCAGACTATATACGACATCCAGCTTCTGTCCTGTATTTGCCGCAAAGCTCTGTGTTCCGGTATCGCCCACATACTGAGCTGTATCAACTGTGTAAGCGACCGTCGTGTTTCCGTCCCCGTCCATAGCCGCGCTGAGTCCCTTGACCGCGCCTGATGTTCCGTTGTACAGGTTCTGTTCCGGTCCCCAGTTGCCGCTCTCATACACCCTGTACATCAGGTCGTTTTTCGCATCAAAGTTCATGGCCGCGATATGATCAGTTGAACTCGCTGCAACTCTGCGCCATATCACCACCGCTTTATCCCCGTTCACGGCGACTACGGGCGCCATATCCGCCATGCCGTTGTCCGTAATCCGCTCAGTTTTCCACGTGTCATTGCTTTTATTATATACGCTCACGTATATCTCCGCAGCGTTCATCATGGCGTTCAGGTCGTCCTCTGTCGCGGTCTGCCCTGTTTCAAACGCAAGCGTCTTGTTCTGTCTCTGCCAGGCCGCGACGGCCATATCCTTCTTATTCGCGAACTGCAAATTGGAATCTGCAAACTCGCTGTCGTCTATGGCCTTCGGCTGACCGTATGAACCGCCGTCCATCAAGCTGTATTCCACCCTCGTGTTATCCAAGTCCGTAGAATCACCGTCGGACAGGAATACGACCATACTTCCGTCGTCCGTCACAAAGGGATTGGCGTAGGGATACGCATTGCTCTGCAGGTTCTCAAGTTTGTTCGGTTCATCGATAGAGAGCGGAGAAATGCCCTGCGGCTTTCCGCTGCCCCATACGCGCTCCGCCAAATCAAGGTAAGCCCGGTCTTCTACAAACATGCCCTCGCTGACCGTCTCCAGTTCGGACATGCTCGCGAAAGCCATCATCGCCGCGAATTCTTCATCGCTGAGTCCGTCCAGATTGCTGGGAAAGTTCGCCGCTTCCCTCCACGCCATGATCTCCTTCCACCTATTCGTCTCCCATTTACCTGCGGTGAAGGAATGCGACGCGAGTATCTTTCTGTATTTGATGAACAAAATTTTCAAATAAAACTCTATGCCAACCTGACCGCCCAGTTCCGTATACTGTCCGGTCCAATTGTCTACACTGGTTCCCGCTTCATTCCATTTATCCAGAAAAACGTTGTAGTTTTTAAGATTGATCTGCCCGAACACGCCGAATTTGACGGCCAATACACTGTAGTCGAAGCCGATGCCTACAAAAGCCTTGATATAGGCGTTGATCCGCATGGTCACGAGGTAATTCTCCTTATAATTCTTGTGCTCTCCATCTCCGTGCGCCGTCAGGAGGATTTTTGTATCCAACTCTAGACCGCCGCCTATGGAAACAGACGCGACCACGGGAATCGGTCCCACCATAGTATTGGTGTTCCAGGTGTAGCCCGCCGCGAAGCCGACTGTAAAGCCGCCGCTTCGCGTGCGCATACTCCACGACCCCTTCTCGTAGACGATAATGCCTTCGTAGAAGCCGCTAAGCTTAGCGCCGTAACTCGCTTCCTTACCCTTGCCGCTCTTGATGGCGTCCTTGAAGCTGTCTTTGATGGAATCCGCGTAAGTGCCCTTCAGCATCTTGTACGCATCCATAGGTCCGGGCAGATAGCCGAATTTATCTGAGCTGTTGTCTATCATTATATTGTTCTTGCCGCCCTCGCCGTTTCCGCCGGAATCCCCGATCATGTCGGCGTTGAGCTGTACGAAGAACTGCCATTCGAGCGGATTATTTGTAGGCTTAAGCGTCATGGTCAGGAAGTCGTTCGAAAAATCTGTTTCAAAAATCTCAAACAGATTGGCAAGGCCGGGCTGAGCCATGTCCCCGCCCTGTTTATAATTCTGACCGCTCGTATCCGTCCCATACCTCCCGTCGAGCATATTATCAAGCTGACTTTGAAGTTCATGGTCTTTCGTGATATCCGGCAGGCCGACGCCGTTTGTAAGGCTGAAAGCGGCATCCTGCAGAAGAACGAGCGCATTGTCCTTTTGCAGCCGTATTCTCGGACGAAGCTTATCCCCGCCCTGCGAGACCATTATGTTATCCTCGTTTATGACCGTGAGGTTTTCGGATACAGCGAAATCGCTGAAGGGGTAGCGGGTGACGGCAGACACCCGCTGGCCGCCGAACATCCTGCCGTACTGATCCTCCAGATATATGCTGTAGTCGGCGCTCGCCGCTTCGGCGTCCCCCCACCACAGAACTGTCGTGTTTAGCTCAAGCGCCGGCGCTTCATCGTTTATGCCTATGGCGTCATTATAGTGGTGCACCTGTGCCCACACAGGGCTTATGTCCGGATGACGCGCCGTGATCGCCGATACGAAGGGCTTGTTTTCCTTACCTGCGGGAACCTTCGCCGCCACCATGGCGTTTGCGGCGAACACCACAGCGTCCTCTGCGCTGACGGAACCGTCGACTTTGATGTACAGGGGATAATATCCGGCGCCGACCTCCGCGATAAACACATAATCAAGCTGGTCGCCGGGCGTCAGCGTCTCGCCGGGCGTTTCCGCGTAAAACGTCGTGGCGTCCATGATTATGACCAGTTCTCCGCTGCTCCCTACCGTATAGCTTTGACTCTTGATCTCCGTGGCCTGACAGTATTTTCCATTTTTATATACGCCGCCGCTGACAGAAAGCTGTCCTGAAAACGGCGTCCCGTCTTCCTTCAATATATACAGCTCCACCTTAGCCGCCGGGCGCAGCTTGAAGATATTCACCGGATACAGCTCAAGCTTTGAGGGATCCCTTTCCGAACTCAAAAGAGTGCTCTTGTATATGGTTCCGAGCAACGGTTCCGCTGCGGTTCCCGCGCGAGCCTCAATATCGCTTATGATGCCGTGTTCCTCGTAAACGGCGATCTCGCCGTTCGCGTTCGTCGTGACCGTTTGCTGCTGATTCTTACCGTTTGTATATTTCAGCGTGGTCTCCTGACGCGGGAAAATATTGAATATGTACAGCTTGTCCCTCAGCGTCGTCACCGACACGTCAATCTCGGTGCTTTCGCCGGTTTTCGCATGGGTCGCGGTGATCTTCGTTTCGCCGTCGCTGTGCCCTACGAGCATGAATTCTGTGGATGGCCGATAGGAGGCGTAATCGTAATCTTTGATGTTGCTGTAGAAACCGCCCTGCTGATAATTGAGGCTCGCCGCCGAATCCTTGTCGCCTGCCCATTTGATCTGGTCGTCCACATTGCTCCATGTATAGCCCCCCGTGTTGATGGTCAGCGAGCTTTGCAGGTTCGCCTTCTCCCTGAGTCCGGCGATGTCGTCCGTCGTCGTTTGCGCGATATAGGGATTCAAGTTGTTGTTCAGCGTAAGCTCCGCGTCCGACCCTATGGCGGCGCCGTCCGCAGAAATTTCCATGACGCCGTCCTTGTATACGTACAGGATAAACGAATCGCTCGATGGGGCATCTCCCGCGTTGTTCGCCTCTATGGACACGATGTAGATATCCCTCAGGCCGGCGCCTACTTTGTCAATGTCGAAGCTGAAATCTTTAGTTAGCTGCTTGTATGATTCTTCGGCATCGCTTGTGAACAAAGCGCCGTTCTTCATAACCTTATAGCTGTAACGTAAGCCGTTCGTTATGTCCGCGTTGCGGAAATCCGCGGTAAACTTCGCGCTTGTGCTTCTATCCGTGATAAAGTAGCTTTCCAGTTCGCTGAAGCGCACGACGACAGGCAGCGCCCCCGTAACAACGCCGGCGCTGCTCTCTATCCTTTGGCCGGGGATATCCGGATTATCGCAGCCGACCGTAATCGTATACGCCGGTGCGGCGCCGCTTGAAATCGTCGTCAATATATGAGCCGGAATCACATATGAGGTCTGATTGGTCACGCTCCCCGTATAAACCGTCTCGTTGCTCAGATTCTTCAGTGTAACCGCAAACACTGCGTCTTGGCCTTTTTTCGTCATCTTATTGACGATGTTTGTCGTCCACGCGACGGTAGTGTCCGTATTCACGCTTGTGGTTATATCTCCGGGGAGATCTACAAAGGGTTCACCGCTGTCGATAACCGTAAATTCAGTCGTATCAGCTGTAATAAGCCCGGTTGCACCCATTACGGAAGCGGTAAATCTCACCGTGCCCTCCGTTTGTGCACTGATCACGCCCGTGACGGGGTCTATCGCGGCGACCGCAGGATCCGAGCTGCTCCATCTGATTTCAGGCGCCGGCACGAAGGACATTGCGTTCGCCGGCACTATATCTACCTTCATCGTGGGGAGATTCTTGAAATAGATGATGTTCTGCGCAGGATAGCAGCTCGTATCTATAACGAGCCCTGTCGGATACTGTGCGGCATTCACCGTGAAATTCTTGTATTTGCCGATCAGAATTTCGTACTCGCCTGTGACGTCGTCCCATAGGAATATTTCCGCTCGGTATATCTTGGTCGACGTCGTGTCGTTCTTAGGCATCGGAATAGCAGCGCTTATCAAACGATTATTGAGGGCAGCGCCATTCTCGCGCTTAAAATCCACAGGCAGCAGCGTTGCTCCGCCGTCGACGGATAGCTTGACTTTATCAAGCCCTCCTGCCTGTTCTATCCACTGGGAATAGGCTGTATTCAGCCCTATTTCCACATATGCGTTGTCCCCGGCAGCAGAATAACTTGTTTTGTCCGTTGTTACTGATGAAATCGCCGCTTCCTTGCCGGCCTGGATTATTTTGGCGTTTGTAAAGTCTTGGCTATACGCCGTCGCCAGCTGGTTTAGCCTGGTATCGAACACTCTCATCGCCCTAATATACATATACGCCGTCTCGTCCGAACTCCCCCGCACCGTGTATAAAAAGGCCAATCTGCGGGCGGCGCCGCCGGACGCGTTTACCACTATATTACTTTCATCTCCGTTCGCTACGACAAACGAGTTGCTCGTCACGAGTCCTCCTGCATTCCAGTTGTATTCTGTGTGGTTTGGCAATACCGGCTCCGAATAGCTTACGGTTATCGGAACCTGCTGACCCGGATAATATACGCCGTCAGGTACGGACACGCCGGTCACTGTAGGCGCCTGCCCGTCGACAAAGGTAAAGCCGTTTAGATTTATATCAACAACTCCTGTTGCGGCATCAAACTGCAGCGTATGCGTAACGGTCAGTGAGGCCGTCGCCGCAATCTTACGGATATTTTCGGAAGTGAGACCCATGCCCTGATCCATCTTGTCCTCCCGAGTGGTATCTCTCACAGTAGCAACAGTCTCCCCTTCCGCGGTTTTGACGCTTACGTTTGCTTCTTTTATCACTACGGACGCAGAAAGAGACGAGTTCACCGCAGTGACCTGTCCGTCCAGGAGGGCATTTTTTATCCCTTCCGTAACATTTACTTTGTATTCCACTTTAATGGTCTGGCCGCCATTCACCGAAATCCCGCTATTACCACCTCCCGGCGTCAGAGTACCTTTATTAGTACTGCCTTCATACACTGTCGCCGTGTCAAAAGATGAGTTATAGGCCGGCATATAGTTAGTGAAATCATATGTATTCTTTATCTGGATTTCCGCAGTCTCATATCTCTTCATATTGTTGAACAATATATTTCTCGCGTCGTTGAAATATACCATGAATATAAGATCGCCGTTCCACCGTTCGGTGCTGTTCAGAATCGGAATGCTGATCGTCTTTGAGGTCTCGTTCGCGGCAAACGTGATCGTTTCCGCCTTATGGGTGTAATGCGTGTTGGCCAGCGCGCTTCCGTCCGCCGTCGCGTAAGAGAAGCTCGTCGCGTAGGGAAGCGCCGGACGCGTGACCGTGATCGTTGCGTTTCCGGCGCCATTGTTTACAGTGACGCTGTTTTGCACAATCGTAAGCCGCGCGCTTTGATCATAGGCGACACTTGCGCCGTCCCCCGCAGACAGGGGCGTGATTTCGGCGGTCTGCACTGACAGCGGCGTGATCTCGGCGGCTTGCGCGGACGCCGCCGCATCGTCCATTTCGCCGTACTCGGGGCTGAGGTTCGCAGACAGAGCTGTGATTTCGGCGGTCTGCACTGACAGCGGCGTGATTTCGGCGGCTTGCGCTGACATCGGCGTGATCTCTTGGGTCTGCACTGACGCCGCCACATCGTCTGAATCGCTGTCCTCAAGGCGCAGACCTGTCGTCTGCAACTGCTGCAGGATGGACTCGTATCCGAGCCTCTGTTCCTCGGATAAATCTGACGGATCCATATAACTATCGGCGATTTTCTGTATCTCGTCCTCAATTTCAACCATGGTCTTCAGATTGCCTACGGTTATAATCGTGCCGTCGAGATCGATCTTCCTGTTGAAATCGATCCCCGGTTCCGCGAGCATCGCTCGGATATCGTCAAGGGTCATGGGTCTGCCGTCTATGTTGATGCTTGCTTCGGCGCTGTCTTCCCCGACCGGTAGTTCTCCGCCGACTTGCGCTCCGTTCAGCGCCGCGCCGCTTCTATGGCCGCCGCTCACGAAGTTCAGAGCCGCAAGCTTATTGACCGCCTCAACATCCTCAGGCGTAAGCAGCCCCGAATCCACAAGCGCGTCAAGCTTTTCCTCCGGCGTCTTCGCGGGATCTCCTGCTATCTCGCTGATCCTCGCCAACTCAGTTTCAGTGAGAACTCCGCCTCCTCTGCTATAACTATAATCCGCCGAGAACGCGGGCGTGACAAGGCTCCACAGCATAGTGAAAGCCACCATAGAACTGATTAGTCTGGCGGATACTTTTTTCCATCTCCGTATTAACATAACACATCTCCTTACACGTCACGCGTCCTGTCGCGCACGTTTTACCCGATTTGCCTCTTATCGATATACCAAAAGCTTAATTCCATATTCGCAAACCAATTACGCATTTTAATTCGTACTGTATAAACAAGTTTGCTTTTAATATATTATACTTTAACCCGAAGTTTGTCAATAGAATGAATTTTAATTTTCTTCATTTTTTGGCGAATTTTAATTTCTTTCATTTCTTATCAATCTTGCTCACCAAATCCAAGATAGCGGCAGATTTTTTAGAAGTCCTCTCAAGCCCTTTGAGCTGTAGCATACAGCTCAATTTTATCGTAAATTCGTTAAATAAATACTTTATTTTCTACAATTTTTGTGTTACAATCTATTTGTAAGGGGAATTCCCACAATTTTTCATTTGTGTTTTGTGTTGAGGGCATGTTTTGCTGACACGCCTATTCCATTGGCCTATTGCTTAGTATATTGCATTAAGTAGGAATAGCACGGCTGCGTGTCCGTTGACGCGGAAAAGGGATAAAGGGGTAAAAGGTAAAGTGGGGAAAATTTCAAAATTGATTACAGGGCTGCCTGAACGTCTTTGGAATAGTCTCGGTTTTGGTATGCGCAGCAAGCTCATCGTCATATTTCTTCTTGTAAAGTTAGTTCCTTTGGTTCTGCTGACTTTGATCGCGTGGCAGCAGATCGACAACCTGGGCGATCTTGTCGCGAAAATAGCCGTAAACGACGCGTCCGCCGCCCTTGATGAAAGCGCGGTGGAGAATATTGAGCGTCTGTCTACCGATACCGCTCGAAAAGTCGCGAGTTTTCTTTACTCCCGTGACGACGATATACGTTATATCGCGCAGATCGAACCGTCTGAATCCGCTTATCGTACATTTATAGAAAGTAAAATCGGGCGTGTTGTAGTGCCTGAGGAATGGGTTCTGTCGCTTGACGGCGACGCTTGGATCCATGCGGACGATCATACCGTTCCCTTGTCTGAGGGTGAAGGCATATCTACAAACAGCGAAAACAATGACATGAACGGTTTTAACTACCGCCAGGCCGACAGCTTCCACTATTCGAAGATTCCTCTCTACGATGAGATCACCTTTGTAGACCTGGCCGGCAATGAGATAGTGAAGGTCGTCGCCGCGGATTCACCTAAGATCAACTATCCCATGAACCCGCGAAAAATGAACATATCTCAGAAGTCCAATACATACGTAAAGGCGGAAACGTATTTTCAAAAGCTCAAGGATCTGGCGCCCGGCGATATATATGTATCAGATGTTATAGGCGCCTATGTCGGCTCTAATTATATAGGTATGTACGCCCCCGCAACAGTCGAGGAGGCCGCAGCGTCCCGAGGCTATGACATCCCTTATAAACCCGGCGAGCAAGCATTCGCAGGCGAAGAAAACCCCGTAGGTAAGCGCTTTGAGGGAATTATTCGTTGGGCGGCGCCGGTTACGAACAGCCGCGGCGATATTATCGGATATGTTACCCTCGCCCTGAACCACGATCACATCATGGAATTCGTAGATCATATAACGCCCATGAATGAAAGATATACGGAGCTATCCAGCGCATACGAAGGCAATTACGCCTTCATCTGGGATTATAAATGCCGCAGCATCTGCCACCCCCGCCACCACTCTATAGTAGGCTTTGACCCCGAAACGGGCGAGCCTCAAACGCCCTGGCTTGAAACCTCTATTTATAACGGCTGGAAGGCAAGCGGCGTCGCCAAGTGGACTGATTTTGTGGCGGATCTGCCCTGGTTCGATTCTCAGTCAAGGGGCAAAGCGCCTTCTCAGGAACTCACCCGCGAGGGGCTTGTCGGACTGGACGGACGCTATCTGAATAACGCCCCCCAATGCACAGGCTGGATGGATCTCACAAAGAACGGCGGTTCCGGTTCGTTTTACATACAGTGGAGCGGTCTTTATAAGCTGAATACCGCCGCCGCTATTCCATATTATACAGGGCAATACGCGCCCTCTGCAGAAAATGATTATTCAAAACGCGGCTTCGGCTTTGTGGCTATAGGCGCGGGTCTTGACGATTTCACCCAACCCGCCCGCGAAACGGAAGTCCGGCTGAGCACCGCCATAGATAACAGCCTCACAGGAACCCTATACGCCCTCGTTACGACTACACTGATCATCATTCTGGTTGTTGTTTTGATCGCCATATGGATGGCCTCATTCCTGACCGGAAACATCACGACTATGATAAACGGCATATCGCGCTTCCGCTCAGGCGAACGCCAATTCCGTTTTAAAACTACAAGAAAGGATGAGTTCGGCATGCTGGCGGATTCATTCGACGACATGGCGGACAGCATCGACAGCAGCGTACACGGACCGCTGTGCATAACTGATATGGACAACAACATCGTCTATGTAAACAAACACGGGCTTGCCCTATGCCGCCTATCCCTTGAAGATGCAGTCGGTATGCAGTACAGCACTATCAGCATCTATCCTGTCGGTTCAAAATACTGCCCCATCACCGCGCTCTTAGAGGGACATGAAGCCGAGGTATACTATCATGCAGAGCTGGGCAAATATTTCATAGGCGCGGCGAATTACCTGTATGGGAAGGACGATGAAAAGACAGGTTATATCATCGTCAGCACCGATATCACAGAAATACAGCACGCGAAGGAAAAGGCGGAACAGGCGAGCCGCGCCAAGAGTGATTTTCTATCTAATATGAGTCACGAAATGCGAACTCCCATGAACGCCATCATAGGCATGACGGCCATAGGCAGATCTGCCGCTGAGCTGGAGAAAAAGGATTACTGCTTCGGCAAGATAAGCGACGCTTCGACACATCTGCTCGGTGTAATAAATGACATACTTGATATGTCAAAGATCGAAGCGAATAAGTTCGAACTCTCCCCTGTGGATTTTGTATTTGAAAATATGCTGCAGAAGGTGGCGGACGTGATCAATTTCCGCGTTGAAGAGAAGCGCCAGAAATTCACCGTATATATTGATAATGACATCCCGCGGATTATCAACGGAGACGACCAGCGCTTATCGCAGGTTATCACTAACCTGCTGTCCAACGCCGTAAAATTTACTCCTGAAGAAGGCAGCATACACCTGAACGCCGCTCTTGTCGGAGAAGACGACGATTTTTGCACCATATGTATAGAGGTCAGAGACAGCGGCATAGGCATCAGTCCCGAACAGCAATCCCGCCTCTTCTCATCATTCGAACAGGCGGAGAACAGCACATCTAGGAAATTCGGCGGCACCGGGCTGGGCTTGGTCATATCGAAACGCATAGTGGAAAAAATGAGTGGAAATGTCTGGATCGAATCTGAACTAGGCAAGGGGTCGACTTTCGCCTTCACTATAAAGGCGGCGCGCATCACAGAGGCTCGCCGCGGCAGTCTCAATCCGGGGGTTAACTGGAACAATATACGTGTGCTTGCCGTGGACGACGCCCCCGAGACGCGGAGCTATTTCACCGATGTGGCGGCGCGTTTCGGATTCAAGTGCGATACAGCCTCAAGCGGCGCCGAGGCTATACGGCGCATTGCGAAGAATGGTTCATACGACGTCTACTTCATCGACTGGAAAATGCCGGAAATCGGCGGGGTCGACTTGACGCATTTCATCAAGGTGAATACCAAGGGAAAATCCGTGGTGATAATGATCTCGGCCACTGAGTGGAATGTGATCGAGAAAGAGGCGAAAAACGCCGGTGTAGACAGATTCCTGCCCAAGCCATTATTCCCTTCCGCCATAGCCGATTGCATAAACGAATGCATAGGCGACGAAGCGGTGCATGTTCCTGTCAGCGCCGATAAAGACAGTACCGAAGACTTCAGCGGACACCGCATACTTCTGGCGGAAGATGTGGAGATCAACAGGGAAATAGTGCTGGCTCTGCTGGAACCGACCTCGCTTGCCATAGACTGCGCTGAAAACGGCGCCGAAGCCGTGGAGATGTTCGCCGCTTCACCCGAAGCCTACGATATGATATTTATGGATGTACAAATGCCTGAAATGGATGGCTTCGAAGCGACGGTAAACATTCGCGCCATGGATATCCCTTATGCGAAAGAAATACCCATAGTAGCCATGACCGCCAATGTATTCCGTGAGGATGTAGACAGATGTATCCGCGCCGGGATGAACGCTCATCTGGGCAAGCCCTTGGATTTTACGGACGTGCTTAGCATACTCCGGAAATATCTGCCAAGACATCAGAGACCTCATTGATTATGATCGGATCGATTTGCTTAAACCACTAATTCGCGGAACGAATAATTACCGCTATTATGAAATGCAGCAAATTCAAGACGTATCAGTGATCTGCACAAAGCGTGATACCTGTGGATTAATCTCACATCGCTCCAGTAACTCGTTAAACGCCGCTATTGCCTGCAATTTGGGCCGCGAAACCATCAAACAACACGGAAGATTATTATAGTCAGCATACCATTATAATATTTCCCAATTTTTGCATTTCTAATTTTCAGGCATAATCAATTGACCTCATAGCTGAATTTGTGTATAATATTGTTATTGAACGACACCGCCCATTCCCCTGTCTTTAGACATGGGGTTACAACTTTACATAGCTGACGTGGGGTAGCAATCCCTCGGCGGCTACGAATTGACGGCTGTGGGGACGCCGTAAATTCGTCCGTTCAACAATTTGAGTGCGCTCCGCGCTCAAATTTGGACGGAGACAAATTTGAAGTGGAAGGAGATGCATCTAAATGCCTAATATTAGACCGAGCGCATATCTGCGTAACAACTATAACGAAATATCCGAGTTCTGCCATTCCAAAATGGAGCCTGTGTTCATCACAAAGAATGGTCATGGAGATTTGGCTGTCCTCAGCATTGAGGCTTATGAAAAATTCTGCGGGCGTTATGAACTATATCATCTGCTTGATGAAGCCGAGAAGGCTGAAAAAGACGGAGATTTCATGGATTATGATGATTTTATTGCCGGATTGCGGGAACAAATGAAATGATTTACAAAATCCGAATCATGAAACCCGCTCAGGTCGATATAAGTGAAACCTGTCAGTATATCACCGATGTACTACATAGTCCATCAGCAGCTTCCGGTTATATCGCCCTAATCGACAACACTATCCAATCCCTGAAGAATAATCCATGTCGATCACCTCTCGTGCGGAATGATTATCTGGCGTCTAAAGGCTATCGGATAACTCTCGTAAAAAAGCATCTCATATTCTACATTGTTCATGATGAAATAAAAACCGTATCAGTTATGCGTGTTTTATATGAACGACGTGACTGGTTGCGCCTTTTGAGAGCGGATGATGACGAATAGCCATCGCATTCTGCTGTTTCGTTTGAGTAGAACTTTCCCAATCAGTTAGACTATACATTCGTTTTGCACTGTCAAATCGCTTTATCAGCCTGAATGTCAAAACAGTCGACAGAAAATCACAAAACTCGCTGCCAATTACGGAATAGTCATCGTGGACGCGTGTCTCGTCAAACTCACAGGTTGCACGCGCCTTCCTCGAAAAATCCGACAGGAAATTCACAGTTGATTCGTTGGATTTCAGCGTTCCATCTATCAGCAGGTGATGGTCAATACCCATTGCAGCCGCTCTGTTCCTCATGAACAGCTTACAACTTAAAATAAGCCTTGGCGTTATGATAGCATATATCCGATACGGTTTCGCCGAGCGTATCCATATCGTTCGGCAGATGCCCCGCTGTGACCCACTCTCCGAGAAGGCCGCACAATATGCGGCGGAAATACTCATGCCTTGTATAGGAAAGGAAACTGCGCGAGTCTGTCAGCATACCCACAAATCTCCCGAGCAGCCCCAACGCCGCCAGATCTGTGAGCTGTCTTCTCATTCCATCGAAATGGTCGCAGAACCACCAAGCGGATCCGAACTGAATCTTCCCCGGACTTTCCCCTTGGAAGTTTCCTATCATAGATCCGAGTACATAATTAAAGGAAGGATTTACATGATACAGTATCGTCTGAGGCAGGAGCTCCTTGCTGTCCAGTGAATCCATAAACTCCGCAAGCCTCTCCGCCAGAGCAAAATCGTTTATACTGTCGAAGCCTGTATCTGCGCCCACGGCTCTCAGCATACGCGTATTATTGCTTCTCAAAGCGCCCATATGCAGCTGCATAGTCCATCCCCGCCGTGCATATTCGGCGCCCAGAAACTCCATGATATGAAATGTGAACGCGCTTTCCTCTTGTAAGCTCACAGGCTTGCCGGACAGCGCCGCCGCAAAGACGCCCGCCGGATCCGCCGTACTGTCTCGAAGCGGCATATATTCAAAACTATGATCCGAAAGCCTGCATCCCGCCGCCTCAAAGTAATCAAGCCTGCTCACAAGTACCGTTTTAAGTTCATCCAGACTTTGAATCCTGCTTCCCGCCGACGCCGCGAGTCTTGACACGTATTCCGGATAGGCCGGATCGTTTAAATGCCGGATCTTATCCGGTCTCCACGTGGGAAGTACACGAAAACTCAGGTTTTCATCCCTGAGCGCCAAGTGATGTTCAAGACTGTCTGCGGGGTCGTCTGTGGTGCATATGACCTCAACATTCGACAGCTTTATGAAATCACGGCAACGCAGACCCCCCGCAAGTATTGCGTTAACCCTTTTCCATATGCCCTGCGCGCTCTGCTCCGACAAGACCTCGTCAATGCCAAAATATCTCTTGAGTTCCAGATGGCTCCAGTGATAGAGGGGGTTCCCTATAGCATAACGCATCGTAGAAGCAAATGCCAGAAATTTGTCATAATCGCTGCCGTCCCCGGTGCAGAGGCTTTCGCATACGCCGTTTGCCCTCATAGCCCGCCATTTGTAATGATCCCCGCGCAGCCAGAGTTCGGTCAGATTTTTATACGATCTGTTCCCGCGGATTTCGGCCGCGTCTATGTGACAGTGATAGTCTATTATGGGCAATCCGTCCGCGCAACTGTGATACAAACTTCGCGCGGCGTCTGTCGTCAACAAAAAATCATCCGTTATAAATCCCATGCTGCATCCTCCTTACCCTGCGCCGCCCTTAAACCGAAACTAATCAAGGCAGGCTCCGGAAACCGGCGTCATTTGAAGTATCCGGGATACTTCTGACGTATAGGCTGCTCATCGATCTTATAACGCGACAGGTGTTTCTCCATATGCTGCTTCGCCGCCGCCTTGTCCTTTTCCTGTATCGCCTTGAGTATGGCTTGATGGTCGGCTACGATCTTTATATCCTTTACCGTATTGAGACTCATCTTGCGCACGCGGTCAAAATGCACCGACATGGAATCAAGCAGATTGTATGTCTGCAATTTATTCGCGATACAAAATATCTTCTTGTGGAATTGATTGTCTAATTCAAGCAGTTTGTCCGTATTCGAGACCGATATGCAAAAATCCTGCATTACGAGGTTTTCCTGAAGCTCAAGTATATCCTCATCGGTCGCTGATTCGCAAGCCAGCTCCACCACTGCCAGTTCAAGCACAAGGCGCATAAACCTCGATTCTTCAACAAGGTTATAGTCTATGGTTGATATAAAGCTGCCTTTCTGCGGAATTATTTCTACGATCTTTGTCTTTCCCAACTCCATCAGCGCCTCGCGTATCGGCGTTCGTGAAAGCCCGATTTTAGCCGCAAGATCGCTTTCACTGACCATAGTCCCCGGTTCAAGCTCCAACATGATGATGGAGTTTTTAAGTATCCTGTATGCGCGTTCCCGAGCGGTCTCTTTAGTTGTACTGTCGAATATCATTTCCATGTGAAATCACAAACCCCCATATTATTACAAAGCGTATATTTAAAGTATACCGCCCACACAAAAATCCGTCAAGTCCGACATCGTGAACGACGGTGTCAAGTTGCTCTGGATCTGATATCATCACAAGCCGCCCCGCCAAGTATATTATGCAGTATGCGGCGAACCGCTCCTCTGCCGCGAAGCATTTCAACAAAAAGCCTTTCAACTCGTCCCCCTATTCCGGCCTCATAGAGATCCATGCCGAAAAGCCGCGAATCCGACAGCAGGGGCGTCAACTGGCCATTGTACGAATCCGCCCGCGCCGCTTCTATCCCCGACACCGCTTCTCTGAGTCTGTCCATGAGCGGATCGTCGCTGAGCCTCATCTGCTCAAGTCTGTCGTCAAGGCCGAGCAGATACCTGAACCAAGCGGCTATAGTAAGCGGTATACAAACGAGTTTTTCACAGCCCAGATCCTCCCTCGCCGCATAAGCCTTTATGGTCTCACCAAAACGTATAGGCATCTTTTGGCTTGTATCCGAAGCCACGCGTTGAGGCGTATCGGGCATAAACGGATTCGGCAGCCTCTGTGTAAGTACTTCCTTCAGAAACTCACGCGGATCGATGATTCCGGGATCCTCCACCACCGGCAGACATTCGGCATAGCCTATGCATTCCACCAGACGTCTCAGATCTTCATCGCCCATTTCCTCCGCTATGCTGTCAAATCCGAGCAAACGCCCGAATATGGCTAAAGCGGTATGCAGAGGGTTAAGGCAGGCCGTGACCTTCATGCGCTCCGCCTTGTTAACGGTTTCACGCCCGGCGAAATACACGCCGGCTTCCTCCAAACAAGGTCGCCCGTTAGGAAAGTCGTCCTCAACGACGAGGTACTGGGGTATCTCCGCGTTCACATAGGGAGCGATATACGTTCCCTTGCCTGTCACGATCGGCTCAAGCAGCAAACCCGCGTCCTCCAACCGGCGGCATATCTTCTCCGATGGCCTGGGCGTTATTTTATCTATCATCGTCCAAGGAAACGATATCTTATCCCTGTCATTTAAATAATCAATAAATCCGCCGTCGATCACGCCCTTACCGCGCCAGCCTTCGGCTACAGCCATGACAGCAGCCTTAAGCCTGTCGCCGTTCCCGCTGAAATTATCCAGACACAGAACCGCCAATGGCATGGCGCCTGCTTCGTATCGTTTGTAGAGCAGAGCGGTCGCCGCACATATGGAATACTTGGCCATATGCGGCGGATTTTCGAAATCCTCTGTCACTCCGGGCAGTGGGTTCCCGTCAAAATCCACCAAGGAATAGCCCTTCTCGGTGATCGCGAAGCTGAAGATCTGCAGTCCGGGTTCGCAGAACATACGTTCGAGTTCCGCTTTCCCCTCACTATCCGTCTTATATGCCCCCGCAATACTGCCAATCACGCTTTTGTCCGTGCTTCCGTCGGGTCTCAGCCCTACAAGCAGCGAAAGATTATCATGAGGCGCATATATCCTGTCTATTATCTCATGATCGAAGCCCTCCGCCGCGATTATCCCTTTGTCAGAGTAGCCGCCGTCAATCAGTCTCTGCTGAAGCGAAGCTATAAAGCCTCTGAATATATTTCCGGCGCCATAATGAATCCATATCGGTTTTTCAATGGTTCCGGCGGACACCGCTTTATAATCGAAGCGCGGCAGCCTCACACCAAGTTTTTCCCAGCCGCCGTCCTTCAGCCCGTCGGCGCACAGTTTCAGCATATCCCATATCCTCCAACAATTCGTTAACAACCGCGCCGTCCTCCGGCGACCGCGCCTGACCGCCTGCGCCGTCCTCCGACGACCGCGCCTGACCGCCTGCGCTGTTCTCCGGCGTCCGCGCCTGGCCGCCTGCGCCGTTCTCCGACGACCGCGCCTGGCCGCTTGCGCCGTTCTCCGACGACCGCGCCTGACCGCCTGCGCCGATGTCCACAGCCACGCCCGGCAACTATGCCATCTTACTCACTGCTTCCCAAAGGCCGAGCAGGTAGCATGCGCCCAGCGCTCTGTCATAGAGTCCATATCCCGGTCTCGCCACCTCTCCCCAGATCATGCGCCCGTGATCCGGTCTGACATAAGCGTCGAAGCCGCCGTCATACAGAGCCTTTACTATTTCAAACATGTCCAGATCGCCGCACCGGGAAGGGTGAGCGCTTTCATCAAAATCATATGTAGAAACGCGTTTCAAATTTCTTAAATGAGCGAAGTTAATGCGGTTCGCGAACTCGGCCGCCATCGCTGCGACATCGTTATTCGCGTCAGCGCCCAGGCTCCCCGAACACAGGGTCAGCCCATTATAGGGGCTGTCGTAGATCGAGAGGAATCGTCTTATATTTTCAGCGTTATTTATAAGTTTAGGAAGCCCGAATAATGACCATGGCGGATCGTCGGGATGAATCGCCATCCTGACGTCCCACGCCTCCGCCACGGGTATTACGGCCTCAAGAAAGTAGCGTATATTATCCCAGTACATCTCCTCGGACACATCCTGATAGAACATTATGTCCGCCGCCATCTGGTCAAACCTGTCCGGCTCCCAGCCCGGCAGCGAAAAGCCCTCGGCCTTGTCCAGCATAGAATCCGCCATAGACAGAGGCGTCATTTCAGCCAGATTCTCATGACGGTACGAGAGCACATAACTGCCGTCCGGCAGCCTGTGCGCCAGATCGCTGCGCACCCAGTCCATCACTGGCATGAAATTATAACAAAGACATCTCACACCGGTCTCAGAAAGATTTTTAATCGTATCAATGTAATTTTGAATATATTCGTCTCGTGAGGGCAAGCCCTTCTTTATATCCTCATGTATATTAACGCTCTCTATTACCTCCATCTCCAGACCGGCGCCGTTTATCTCTTCTTTCAGCGCTTTCAATGTCTCAAGCGGCCACACCTCGCCTACCGGTATTTTAGGCAGACAGGTCGCCACCCCTGTTATACACGGCGTCTGAGCAATTTGCGTTAACGTAACACTGTCGTCATTGTGGGGAAACCAACGCAAGATCATCTTCAAGTTATTCATCCTCCAAAAACCATATTCGGCAGCCACATAAATATCTGCGGAAATATCGAAAGCACAGCCACTTCAAATACTACCGCCCCGACAAAGGGTATGCATTCTTTCACATAATCCTCCACCGGACACTTTAACAAAGAGCAGGTGGTGTACATGGTAACACCCACCGGCGGGGTCATACCGCCCATCGTGATAGTAGTCATAAAGACAATGCCGAAGTGCACCGGGTCGAACCCGAACGCCGTCGCTATCGGCAGGAATATCGGCGTGAGCAGCAGGGTATTCACAGTCGCCTCCATGAACATACCCGCGACGAATACGAATACCATGATTATGGCGAATACCACCCAGCGGTTTTCACTCACGCCTACTATGAGTTCGGCCATAGTCTGCGGCACCCTGTCATACGTGAGTCCATATCCGAATATACCCGCCATCATTATGATGAGCATTATCACGCCATTGTCCTTGGCCGTATTTATCATGACCTCATAAAATGATTTCCATGTAAGTTCCTTATATACGAAGACCCCTATCACCAAGGCGTATACCACGGCGAAGGCGCCGGCTTCAGAGGCGGTGAACAGCCCGAAACGTATGCCGACTATGAGGATCAGCGGGAACAACAGGGCGAATATACCTTCTTTTATCCCCTTGCATACTTCCTTAAATGTGGGCGGTCTGTCATTTTCCACCGGGTATTGCCGCTTGTTCGCGATCCTACCCGAGGTGAACATGAGTATAAACATCATCAGTATCCCCGGAATAACACCGGCGATAAATAGCTTACCTATGGAAACGCCGCCTGTAACGCCGTAGAGTATGAGTCCGACCCCCGGCGGAATCGTAGCGGTGATAAGACTGGACAGGGCTATTACAGAGGCGGAATAGCCCTTGGTGTAATGCCTCTTCTCCATATCAGGTCCCAGTATACGCGCTGTCATTGCGGCGTCCGCGTTGGCGGAGCCGGATATCCCGCCCATCAATGCCGCCAGCACGCAGCTGACGTGAGCCAGCCCGCCGCGCATATGTCCGGTCAGGATCATACTGAAATATATCAGTCTTCGCGTGATCCCTGTGGCGTTCATGAGGTTACCGGCCATGACGAAAAACGGTACGGCAAGCAAGGGGAAGCTCTGCGTACTGCTGACCATTTTCTGAACCGGTATGGCCATAGACGCGTCAGGCGTCACAAAAAAGAAGGCTAAACTGGACAGACCTATGGTATAGGCCAGCGGAACATTCAACAACAACAAAATTATAAATAGTATTGCGACAATGCCCATATCGTTCCTCCTGTAGATTAAACGGCGGTGCCCGTCTGCACGGGCGGTGAGATTGCTTCCGCGGCAAGCATCAGCTTAGCATCAGCTAACATTCCTAGTCTCATCGGATTCACCGGTGAAGCTGGACTTCCCCCAATTTTTAAACAGATCGCCGATCTGTTCCGCCACCGTCAGGAGCATGAACGTGCTGCCCAGCGGTATGGCTGCAGTGCCGAATGAATAACTTATCTTGAGGGTCTGATATTTCCTGAGATAATTATCCATACACAAACCCGTTCCCTGATAAATAACGAATATAAGAAAGCAGAAGATAATGATGTACATACCCATCTCAATGATGTTTTGCGCCTTCACCGGAATCCGCTTTACCAACAGATCCACGCCTATGTGCGCCTTGTATTTCATTGCGGCGTCAGCGCCGAATATGCACACCCATACAAAGAGGAGCTGCGCCAAATCCACACTCCATACTATGGGGAATCTCAGCGCCCGCAGCAAGGCGCCGAAGAAAACCAGAGCCACAAGTACAGTCATCATGCAAACTGTAATCGCCACTTCGACCTTACCCACTTTTTCATTGAATTTCTTAAAAGCATTCATGATCATTCCTTCTCTCAGAGACGAATAGCGTCTGAAATTTACACCGCCCCCAGTCTCACGGTCTGTCCGCGCGTGAGGACTCGGAGGGAGGGTTATCTCCGCCGCCTGTTTCGTATTGCCGGACAAAACAAGCGCGGGGGCGGCGCAGCACTGAATTTGCTACCGGATGGACTCGTCTATGCTGGCTTTCAAATCTTCCCAGCCCATTGTGGTATATACGCTCCGGCTGGCTTCCTTAAACGGCTCGATGTCTACGGTCACGAATTCCACACCCGCTGTCTGCATCTCAGCCTTCTGTTCAACCTCTGTCTGCAGTGTCAGCTCTGTGGCGTAGTCGCCCGCCGAGCGTGACTCTTCCAGCAGGATCTGCTGATACTCTTCAGGCAACGACTGGAACCATTGCTCACTTACTACAAGCCCCGTGTAAAGCAGGAAGTGCCCGGTTTCGGCGATATAGTCTATGACCTCATAAAGCGAAGCCCCGTAGACCGCCGTGATCTGCCCTTCCGCCGCATCAAGCGCCTTTGACTGCAAGCCGCTGTATACCTCGCCCCACGCCATGGATGTAGGTATGGCGCCAAAGGCCTTCATGCTTTCCTGCGCCACCTCGCTGCCCATTGTGCGCAGTCTTAGTCCGTTCAAATCCTGTGGCTTTTCCACACGCTTGTTGGTGAGAAAATGCCTTGCGCCCTGATACCAGTTGAAGCTGAGATCGCGCATACCATGTGTCGCAAGGGCGTCGTCCCACTCTTTGAAAATATCAGTGTCAATGAATTTCCGCGCATCCTCAATGCTGTCGAATACATAGGGCGCGGAATAAATAGCCATGTCCGGAACATAGTCCGCCAGAATGCCGGAGTCTATTATTATCCCAACGTTAGTGCCCGATTTAGCCTGTTCGAGCACATCCGCCGTATCTCCCAGCTGACTGGACGGGTATACTGTAATATCAAGCTTGCCGTCTGTACGTTCCCTTACCGTGTCCGCCATCTGACGCAGCCCGACAGTTATCGGATCCGTATCCGACAACACATTGCCTATTCTCAGTGAATACGTCTGACCGTCGTCCGCCTGACCGTTTTGCTCTCCGGTTGGTTCATCCGAACCGGAACATCCCGCCAGTGGGATCAGTATGAGCATAAAAGCCGCCAGGAGCCATGCGTTCCTTCTATTGCGAAGCTTATTCATAATCATTTCCTTCCTCCTCTTCAACATTCGATTTCCACCTCTTCCAAGCCCGGACGTACGGCGGCCGCGGCGCCTCTACGGCATCTGCCTACACCGGAATCGGATTTTCACGTATACATTATCACTTGAAATACTAGTATGTCAATAGTATTTTTTGAAATTTGTCATAAATTTCTCATAATTTAGTATAAAGTGAAAAATTTTTATTTTCGCACAAATGGCTGTTGACATACTAGTATTCTTTTGATAGGATATCTCCAAGACAGAACTTACTTTTCGGCGCCGACTTCACTCCGTATCTCTGCCCTATATCCTATTGTATCCATTAACTTATCGCAAAATACATTATTATGAAAGGAGTATCTTTAATGAACACGTGTACTAAAAGAGGCTTGCTCAGACGGCTTACCGCTGTATTATTCGCTGTAAGTCTGCTTACGCCGACGTTCCCCTTCGCGCCGGCTGCTTTCGCTGAACCGTCGCCTGATGATTACAGCGGTTCGGATCTGTGGCTCAGGTATGTCAAACTCGACGACAGAAAGCTGCTTGACGAGTACGGCAGCGCCGCCGCGGAAATCGTAGTGCAAAACGCGGAAGCGACTAAGGTATTCAGAAAAACCGAAAATCTTACGCAGGAAGCAGGCGCAAAGGAGGCCCTCGTCGAGGGTACGCTTGAAGCGGCGAGAAACGAACTCGCCAAAGGTCTTGACGGACTTCTCGGCGTAGAAACTCCCATAAGCGACAGCATCACAAAAGACGGGGCGGTAATCGTCGGTACGCCCGACAGTTCACCCATCATCGGCTCACTCGGCCTTGACGGAGAGCTAGGCGGCATAGGCGATGAAGGCTATATCATCAAGTCCATCGTCGTTGACGGACACAAGGCTACAGTTATAGCCGCCAATACCGACGTCGGAGCTCTTTATGGAACATTCGGATTCCTCCGCCTCATCCAGACGGAAAAGTCCATCAGCGATCTTAATATCGCGGAGCAGCCAAAGGTGAAGAACCGACACCTCGACAACTGGGAGACTACGCGCCTGTACGCCGGCAACAATGCCGCCGGTACGGGCGGTCTCAACGGCGAGAACGGAACGATATTCAACTTCACGGCCAGCGGCGCCAGCGCCGGTAGAATTCTGCCTCTGGTTCTGGACAGGTATATCGTACTGGCCAGAGCCTGCGCGTCTATCGGCATTAACGGGATAGAGATCAACCTCGTAAACGCCAACAACGCCTATCTCACGAATGCCTACATCGCTCAGGAAGCTGCATTGGCGGACGTCCTCAGACCTTACGGCATCAAGATATCGTTGGCGATCAACTACACAGCGCCCACCGACAACCGTTTCGCCCCCGACACCCTTACCAACAGCCAGCTCGACCCTTACGGCGAGCCGTTCCGTGACTGGTGGAACAGGAAGGCCAGCCAGATCAAGGAGTCCATACCGGATTTCATGGGCTTCACTGTAAAAGCGAATTCCGAAGGTCAACCCGGTCCCCAGGACTTCGGTTACGACCACGGCGACGGCGCCAACGGCATAGCCGGAGCTATATCAGACCTCGGCATGAAGGTGTATTGGCGCACCTTCGTCTATAACGCCAATGTGGACAACGACAGACTGAAGAGAGCCTATCTCGAGTTCGGATACATCAACGACGAAGAGCAGGACGACGGCTCGGAAGGGCGTTTTCTGGACAATGTATTCCTTCAAACCAAGACCGGTCCTCTGGATTTCCAAGGCCGTGAACCCTTCCATCCCATGTTCGGCAGGATGGATAACACCAATCAGGCTATGGAAATGCAGATAACCCAGGAATACACCGGGCAGGATAAGATGCTGTGCTTCTTGGCGCCTATGTGGGAAGAGGTGCTGAAGGCGGACACCTACGCCGAAGACGATGATGGCGTCCTTCTGGAGAACAGGCTCGTGGGCAACGTCCTCGACGGAAGCGCTCAAGGCCACACGGATACCGCCATGGTAGGCGTAGCGAATCTGGGCAATGCCGACAATATGACGGGTCACCACTTCGCCCAGGCCAACTTCTTCGCTTTCGGCAGGCAGGCATGGGACTGGACGCTGAATTCTGAAGACATAGCTGAAGATTGGGTGCGCATGACCTGGAGCAACGACAAAAATGTCGTGGATACCATTGTTGAAATGATGATGGGTTCTTGGGAAGCCCTGGTCAGTTATCAGACGCCTCTCGGTATCGGTCACCAGTTCTATTCCAGCAACCACTATCCCCCGATGCCGTCCCAGTGGACTTCGCAGGACGACTGGAGTCCCGTTTATTACAACAAGGCGGACAGCGCGGGTCTGGGCTTCGACCGTTCCCCCAGCGGCAGCAATTTCGTAAGCCAATACTTCCCCACTTTAGAAAGCCTTTACGGTGATATTGACACTTGTCCCGAAAACCTGCTGATGTGGTTCCACCATGTACCTTGGGATCGCAGCATGAGCAGCGGCAGGATATTCTGGGACGAACTCGTATACAGATATCAGATGGGCGTACAGTACGTCACCGGAATGAGAGATACTTGGGATTCCCTCAGCCCTTATATCGATGCCCGCCGCTTTGCGGAGGTCAAGGCGAAGCTGGCGACACATGAGAATGACGCGTCCAGTTGGAGGGATACGAGCGTCAACTACTGGAAGGAATTCAGCGGTATGCCCATTCCCGTTGACGGCGGTCCCCTCTCTGCGAAATTCACAATAGCGGGCAAACAGTTTGGAGGTTTCAATCTTTCAAGCCCATTCTATACCATACGCATACCTTACGGCGCGTCCCCCGTCATTAGGGGCGTGAAGGCGGCAGATCCCGCCGCGAGCTATGAAATCGTCTCCCAGGCCGACGGCGTGCCCGGTCAGGCCGTAGTAAAGCTTACAAAGAATGATTTCTTCGGCAAAATTGTCAAGAATTATACCCTGAACATTGTTTATGATACTTCTCTGAAAAGTCTCAAGGTAAACGGCAATGAGCTTGATTCTTATTCGCCCGATGTGACCTCCTACAACGTTGTTCTTTCTCCCGGATCCGGGATTCCCGAAGTCACGGCGACGGCGGCGGATCCTGCGGCTACGGTCAGCACGGAGCTTGCCGACGGCCTTGCTGTCGTCACAGTCACAAATAACGGCGCGCGAAGTGTGTACACCATCAACTGCGTAAGCCTATTGGATGGCAGCGACGAATTCGATTCGCCGGTTCTCAAGCCCGCTTGGTCGTGGCTGAGAGAAGACTCAGGCAACTGGAGTCTAAGCGATGAAGGCGGCGATTCCACAGGATTTATGACCATCAATGCTCAAACAGGCGACCTTCAGGCAGGTACAAATACTGCGAAGAACGTCCTTCTTCAAGATGTCGTCGGCGACTGGTTCGCGGAGACAAAGGTCGTATTCTCGAGACCCCTTTCCGCAAACAATGAGCAAGGCGGGATCATTGCCTACGGCGACGACAACAACTACGTGAAGCTGGGCTGGGAAATGAGCAACGCAGCCGCGCCTATAAACAAGCTCCGTGTCATCGTACTCAGGGAGCAGAACAACGCGGCGACTACCGCATTCCAGATCACCGGTTCTGACGCGCAGAAGATCGTAGGCGAAGGCGGCGCCATTTGGTTCAGACTTGTCAAGAACGGCAACAACTATACCTCATATTATTCGGGAGACGGCGTCGTATACAGATTCATCGGCACTACCACGCTGAACTATTCTGTAAGCAAAGCGGGTCTCTACGCCTTCAACAGGGCGGGCACAAGTACCGATCTGCAAGTGGGTTTCGATTATTTCAGGATAGCTAATCTGGGCGAACACGCCGGCAATGCGCAAGCGGTCAGCGTAACCGCAAATAAGGCGGATAAAACAGTTGCCGTCAGCGCTTCGGGATTCTCTCCGAATCAGCAGGTTTCCCTGTGGGCGTCCTATGGCTACTCGCCCGGTCCGCTCGCCAATGATTACAGCCTCCGCGCCATCGCAGACGCCGCAGGCAATATACAGCTTAGCCTGCCCGATGAGGTCACCCAAGCAGCTTCCTGGCTCGGCGGCGAACGCTACTTCGTCTCCCTGAACGGTTCCATAGGTTCCGCACAGATACTCGCCACCGAAGCGAAGGTGAATTCCTCCGCCAGAATCAATCTGCGCCTCAGGCAGACCCTGCAGCTCGGCTATCAGATCGACGGCGTCGCTTATGAGTTTACATCATCGAATCCATCCGTCGCCTCTGTAGACCCTGATGGTCTCGTGACGCCGGTAAGAGCCGGGAGCGCCGTGATTACACTCCGTGCTACAGACGGCAGTAATCTTGTTTCGTCGCTGATGATCAACATAACACCTTAACGCACGGACGCCGGCGGGCGTCTGAATCGACCGCATCGCCGCCGAGGCATGAAGTTTCGGCGGCGAGCGGTTTTTATACTTGATATGATTTATGGAGGAATATACAGATAATGAAAAGAAAGATATTAATACCGCTTGCGGTTTTGCTGCTCACGGTTCCCATATTCCTGGCAGCGGTTTCCGCGGCGGACGACGCCTCTGACTTCACTCTCGCGCTGAACAGGGCGGATGGAACCGTCACAGTCGTCGGCACGGGATATGAACCGGGTGAAATGGTTTCGCTCATGGCTTCTTTCAATAAAGCCCAGGATTATCAAAATATGGATTATGTGGATCAGCTGACGGCGGACGGCGGCGGCGACTTCACCATCACATTCCCCACTAAGGACGGCGAACTGCTCGGCGGCCAGACATACTTCGTCGCCCTGAACGGAGAGGTAAAATCCGAACAGCTTTATGCCACCCAGGTCAAGGCGAATCCGAGCGCGAGAATCTCACTGCGCCTGCGGAGTTCCTATCAGTTAGACTACCTGATTGACGGCGTCGCCTACGAATTCGTTTCCGGCAACCCAAGTATTGTCAGGGTAGACGAAACAGGAAAACTCACCCCTGTAAGAGCCGGTACTGCTGTAATCTCACTGCGGGCGACAGACGGAAGCGGCCTCACTTCCTCCGTCACCGTAAGTGTGACGCCATAACCAGGAGGGAATGATCATGATAAACAAAAGAAGTACTGTTAGAATGACTGTTTCTCGGCGATTTTTCCTGCTTTTTCTCGCCTTTGTCCTAGCGGCGACTACATTTACCATTTACTCGGGATCTGTATTTGCGGTAACGGCGGCCGCAGGCGTTGACGCCTCCGTCGACGCCGAAGCGGGTTACGATATCGGAGCGGACGCCGATGTTGACGCCTCAGCAGACGCTGCTACTGCGGCGCTTGCGTCCGCCGGAGCGGCTGCAGGCGTTGAGCCGGCCGCAGGCGAATATGCATTTACATCCGCGATTGTGCTTGACGGGGACAGCCTTACCGACGGGCACATCCGTTCCAAGCTCTCTAACGGTAAATCCGAACCGGTTTCCGGCTTCTTCATCTTTGCTATTTACGGCAATGACAGAAGACTGGTAAGGTCAGAAGCTCTTGACTTCACAGCAGCGCCGGGCGAAACGGCAAGCGCTGATTTCACCATACCGACTGCGGACTATCCTTCAGGCGCATATACATACCGGACCTTCTGTTGGGACTACCGCGGACTTCCCCTGACCGAGAGGGGTTCCGTAGGTTTCGAATTCGGTCTCGTCAGCGGTGGCAATGCGGTTGACATCTATGTCGATGAGGGCGACTTTAAGGGCATAGGTCACGCAGCCGAGAATCTGCAGAGCGACATCGCGTCCATAACCGATGTAACTCCTGCTTTGAAAGATGATGCCGCACAGCTGAACAAGACGGCCATAATAGCAGGCAGCATCGGCAATAACCCTGTGATCGACGCCCTAATCGCGGACGGGCGCCTGGACGTTTCCGAGGTGGAAGGCAAGTGGGAAGTCTATACCATAGCTGCCGTCGCCAATCCCGTGCCGGGTGTGGACAAGGGACTTGTCATAGCCGGCAGTGACAAGCGCGGCGCCATCTACGGCATTTACAGTGTTTCCGACGCCATAGGCGCATCGGCGTGGACATTCTTCGGCGACTCCGTACCGGAGCATCAGGATAGCTTGGCTATTCCCGCCGATACTGTCGTCACCAAAGAGCCGTCTGTGAAGTACAGAGGCATTTTCATCAACGATGAGCAGCAGACTATGGAGTGGCTGCAGTTCCTGCTGGAAGACCCCGATAATAAGATGGAAAACCAGTTGGCTGTGCCCGGTTTCAATCACAATTACTACACGAAGCTCTTTGATGTGATTCTGCGGCTGAAAGGCAACTATCTGTGGCCTGCCATGTGGAACAACGCCTTCTTCTCCGACGATCCGCTCAACGGCGAGATTGCCGATGAGTGGGGGGTCGTTATCGGTATGACCCACCACGAGTTCATGTCCCGCTCTGACAAGGAGTGGAACTGGATGACAGCGGCGGAGTACGGCAGGAGCCTTACTTGGGCGTTCTATGACGCGATCGCGGACGCCGATCCCGCAGTAGACAGGGTTAACACGGGTTTCAACACGCAGGAGATCATTAAGTCGTACTGGAAGTCCGGCGTGAAAGAACGCGCGAATTATGAGCAGGTTGTGAATCTCGGTCTGCGCGGGCAGGAAGATACCGCAGCGCTGCCCGGCAGCGCCACCATGCAGGATCAGATCGACCTGCTAACGAATGTCATTAACACCCAATACGGCATTCTTGAAGAGGTGGATGAGGAACTTACGGACGCCGGAACGCCTCACCGCGACAACCAGAAGTCGGTGGTATTGTACAATGAGGTCGATCGGTTCTACTACGCCGGGTGGGACGCGGAGGTTCCCGACGACGTCATCACCATTCTGGCCGGCGATCAGCACGGGCAGGTACGCACCCTGCCTGTGGACAGCGACCGCGGCGAGAACGCCCGTTCCGGCGGCTTCGGCATGTACTACCACATTGACTTCAACGGCGGTCCGAAGTCGAACCGCTATGTGAGCACCATGACCCTGGAGAAGATGCAGGAGCAGATGACCATGGCGTATGATTACGGTGTACAAACCCTGTGGGTGGTCAACGTCGGCAACTTGAAGTTCTATGAGACGCCTGTTGAATACTGGTTCAACCTCGCGTACGACATTGATACCTGGAGAGAAGCCGACGCGCCCGCTCGTATGTATGAACAGTTCGCCGCGCGTGAGTTCGGCGCGGAAAATGCGAATGACATCGCTGACATTATCTTTGACTACACGCAGTTTAATACCCTGCACGCGCCCGAATGGATTATGCCCCACACCTATAACGTGTACAACTTTGACGAGGGACAGCGGATGCTCGCCAGAGCCGAGGCGTGGATGGCAAAAGCCGACGCGGTTAAAGCGAATATCCGTCCGGAGCAGCAGGACGCGTATTATGAGATGGTATGGTATCCCGCATGGGGCACATACAATATCGTGAAGATGATGGTCAGCACGGCGCTCAACCAAAAATACGCCGCGCTCGAACTGCCTGTAGCAAACACCTACGCTGCTGACGCCCGAACCGCATTGGAAGCCGACAATGAGGCCATGCGCTATTGGCATACCATCAACGGTGAAAAGTGGAAGGGTTTCTTCCCCATCGATCCGCCTCGGAACACCACGGTCATCCCGAATAATATCAGAACCGAGAACAATATCTACCACATCGGCATGACTAGCTGGAACCATCCCATGACGCAGTTCGCCTTCTCGGCACAAGCCACGAATACGACCAACCTGAAATCGGTAAGCACCGGCGAAGGGTCGGAGCTCATCGTCATTCCGCAGTGGCTGACAGGCAAGCCCGCAACCGGGCACAGCGCCGCAGTGGGGCAAACGGTGGACTTGCCCGCATTTACGAGCGTAGGCAACGAGACCCGCTATTTTGAAGTCGGCAATAAGAAAACAACAAACTTTACTTTCGAAGCCGCTGCGAGCGACCCGTGGATTATTCTTGATCGGACTTCCGGCGAGGTAGACGGACTCGCAAAGGTAAACGTTACTGTTGACTGGACGAAGATTCCGACCGGCGTGAGCCAGGCAAACGGCGTCATCAACGTCACAGGCGCCGGCGGCGCCGCCGCGCTGAACGTGACCGCTAAGGTAGAATCGGCGGCGGTTTTGAACGCCATACCGGCAAACGGCAAAACCTTTATTGAGACAGAAGGCGGCTATGTGTCCATACTGTCAAAGGACTATAGTAGGTCAGTAGCCGCGCAGAGCGGCGCGCAGTGGACCAGGCTAGCCAATACCGGCCGCGAAGGATCGGCCATGAAGGTTCTGCCGAGCCAGATCAACGACACAGCCAGCGTTCCCGGCGTCGACTCCCCTTACCTGGAGTATAAGGTCTATATCAAGACTCCCGGCAAGATCGACATCGTCACCCAGTGGTCGCCGACCAACGGCACAAATCCATATTACTACACGAGAATGCGCTACGGCGTCTCCTTCGGAACAGCCGCCTCCGGTTCTGACACCGTGCAAACCGTACAGACCATGTCTCCGGTCTACATGGCGCAGAACACCAACGGCGCGACCTTCCACAACGGTGTAGTAACCGCGACGCACACGGTGTCGGCAAACGACTTCTCGGTCTGCTACTCACTGCACGAGGTTGACGAACCCGGCGTGTATACCCTGCGCATTTACCTCGTTGACGACGGCCTCGTACTGCAGAAGATTCTCGTCGGAACCGAGGCGCTGACCGACCGGGTAAACTCAGTACCGGCCGTCGGTTGGACACCTGCCGTCGGTGAGCACAGCGGCGTACTCAGGTGCGATCCTGAAACCCGCCTGATTTTCGACACCATAGACGGCACCGTTTGGGATAATCCCAATACACCGGATGTCGAAACGGCGCCGGTCAAAGAAGTATCGAACTACCGTGTGCCGGGCGCAAGCAGCGTACCCAGAATTTTCATCGCGCCGAATAGCAGCACGCAGAGTGTGAACGCGAACGTTGTGTCCCACCTCGGTCCGCCCGAGACGCCGTTTGTATCCTCAGCGCCTAGCGATGCGGAGCAGCTCGACTGATAATCAAGTATCCATATCGGCATCAAAGCCGATGACGCCATCCTGAAAGCTATCACACATGGCGGTGATCTATAAATCGCCGCATTAACACAAAGCGCACTAGATGCCCAGCCGCGCTGAACTACAACGCCGCGTCTAATTAATTAGACGCGGCGCTGTATTTCATGGTATAATTAGAGTGAATTGAGGACATCAAGTGTGAAAAATATCGGAGTTTCACTGTTCCGCCGGTGAAGGCGGCAGAATGGAGTTTTTTATAAAGGAGAATTGCGCAATGGTGAACCCGACGAGATTATACAGCAGGAAGACGGCTCCGTCATATGGATATATTCGGCGCTTGGAAGCGGTTTCAAGCTTTTACCGTCAGGCGAGCGTGTTGTTATTGATCCCGGATACAAGGCGGTATATTATTTCAACAATCCCTTGCCGAGAAAAACGACAATCTAACCGGCTTATATGCAACCATGCTGTATGAAAGCGCCGGAGAATCCTACGATGAGCTTATACCATACTTAGGTGTTCCGAACATCACCGATGATATGGGCGACGGCAGTACATATATGGCATATTCGCTGAGGGAAGGACAGGGGCGAAACGCGTATTTTATTTTAAATGACAATAAAGTGATCTCGCAAGGCGTAATGTATGGAGATGATTATGCTGCATTATACGCCTATGGTGAATAGCGGCGGTGTAAAATATTTCTGGAGTGAAACTATGTCAGCCGAACAGTATTATTTGAATTCCAAAGGCAAATGGGCTATAATTAAATAACGAAGGGAGAGTGGAAACTATGGATTATGTGCATCAAGTTATTGATAGTGATCGGTTGGTCGGCGCGCTTGATTTACCCAATACATTCAAGGGTCGAAAAGTAGAGGTAATCATATTGCCGGTTCAGGAAACAAATGCATTACGAAGCAGTGAAAAATCATCATTCGGATGTTTACAGAAATACGCCCATCCGTCATTGGCTAATAAAGAGCGTGACGCATGGGAACAAGCAGTGGAGGAGAAACATGCAGATCGTTGACGCCAATGTTGTGCTGCGATATTTGCTCAATGATGCGGGCGCTTGCGCCCAAGCAGGCTCTTTACATCCGTCTCCATATATAATATCCCTAAAATCAGCAGCACCGCGCCTATATATGCCTTCCCTCTGAGCACTTCACCGGCGAAAACGAAGGCGACAATGCCTGCGAACACCGGTTCGAGCGCGAATATTATACCCACTCTCGACGCGTCCGTGTATTGCTGTGCCACCGCCTGTACGATAAAAGCTACGCCCGTGCAAAATACCGTCAGAAATAGCAGGGACGCCCATACCCCCTGCGCCGCCGGCAGATGCGGCTCCTCGAATATAAATGCAGACACAGTCATGAATATCCCAGTAAACCCGAGCTGGCAAACGCCTAACTGATACGCGTTCACATCTTGCTTGTTTACTGCCTTTTCCGTTATGAGCAGATCGACGGCATAGGCAAACGCGCACATTATGCATAATATATCGCCCAGAGCCGGGCGCATATTCTCGCCCATCGTCAGCAGCGCTATGCCTACGAGCGCCATGAAAAGCACGGTGATGATCTTCTTCTCGGGCTTTTTGTGAAACAGGAAAAATCCGAGCACAGGTGTGATCACCACAGTGAGACCGCATAGAAACCCGGCGTTCGAAAGGCTCGTATACATGATGCCGTATGTCGCCCCTATGTAGACCACGAACAGTGCAGCGCCTATCAGCGCGCTAAACCTGATCGTCGTGCCGCTTATGCCCGCCAGCTTCTTGGGCGCCATCAAAAAAGCGATTACAAACGCGCCGGAAAAACGCAAGGCGTTCAGCGTCAACGGTTCCATCTCGCCCAGGCATATATCTGTCAACAAATATGAAATCCCCCACCCCAGCGTAACCAGAATAAGTGATATGTCAGCTTTTAATCTTGTCATCCTTGCCCCCGTAATTTTGACGTGGCCTGAAGTATGAACATCTCCAGCGCCAGTTCCGATCCGAACAATCCCGTCTTCACATTGCGATCTGCCTCGCATGCCTGTTTTATTATTCCCGCTAAATCGTTCCGAGAAAACCTCTCCGCGTGCCCGGCGACGATTCTCAGCCTGTACTCGTTCACTCCCAGCGTCTTCTGTATTTCCGAGCGCGTTTTACCCCTATCCATCAACTCCCTTACAGAAAGCATAAGATCAAACTGCGAAAATATCAGTCCGAGTATAGCGAATTCATTCGTACCTGACGACAACAATATACGAAGCAATCTCAGCGCTTCACCACCGTCTCCGCAGCTTACAGCGTCAGTCAGCGCGAATACGTTGAAATTGAAATTCGCCGACATGACGGCGTTCACATCTTCCCTCTTGAGTTCAGCGCCGCCGCAATATGCGACAAGCTTCTCAATATCATTCTCTACATTAAATAGCGTGTAATCAGAATCCTTGTCCAGATATCCGGTCGCCGCGACAAAGTCCTGCATAACCTGCCGCGACGCTGTCAGGCGAGCCTGTTTTAAGCGCTTTTCTATAAACGCGTTCAAGAGTCCGCGATCCAGCTTCGTGAATTCATAGACACCGCCCTTGGCCGCCATTGTCTTGTAGATCCTTTTCCTCTTATCGACCTCATCCGCCGTTATGATCAGCAGACACAGCGGCGGCGTATTGCTGAGATAATCAACAAAACGCTCTTCATTGAAAGCGCCCTTGCTCCGTCCTGCCCCGGATGAGAATGCAGAAAGCCGGTCTACAATAACCGTCTTCCTGTCCGCTAAAAGCGGCAATGTCTCGCAG
This sequence comes from Eubacteriales Family XIII. Incertae Sedis bacterium, assembly GCA_031264295.1. GTDB lineage: Bacteria > Bacillota > Clostridia > Peptostreptococcales > Anaerovoracaceae > JAISED01. The sequence goes on from JAISED010000022.1 coordinate 62,094, forward strand.
CAGGAGATGATTTCCTCCGCGTCGGTTTCCTGCCCATCCAGCTTTTTATAGTCTATCTCCGCCATCTCCCGAGGCGCGTATTTATCCGCTATCGCCTTTGCCGCCCATCTGACGAGAAACTGTTCCTCACCGAACAAAAAAACGGGCGAAACCACCCCGTTCCCTGCCAAATCCTTCTGCAGTCGTAAAAAAGCGTGCTCATTTTTACCATAATTCAACACTATAATACCCTTCTCGCCAACGCTTTAGATGTTTTAATACCAACAAAATAATTTTAATTCTCACTATAAACAGCTCTCAGTTTTCCTACAACATTATATCATCCGACAGTTGTTGTGTAAAGGAACGCCACTTTAGTAATCATTGGCAATACTGCTTAGCAGTAGCAGTTGACTCCGTCCTCTCAAAAAATTAGACTCCGTCCTCTCAAAAAATTAGTATTGACAATGAATCCCTTAGGTAGTATGCTTAACTCAGCTGAATTAAGCTAAAAAAAACTCACAAAAGACATGTACTCAAACCGAAAGCCCGCAGGATTGGTGCCTGCGGGCTTTCATTTGGGCTATCTGCAGAAGTTCTTGGTTGACAAATATTGATTTTACTTGTTTCTGTAGTATTGTCCGGCTGCTCTGCCGCGGTCGTTCAGGATGGTGGCTACTATCAAAGCGATCAATATGGCTTTTCCGTCACCTTTCCTAATGGTTTTGCGGACTACTATCAGGTGGCGGACAATGACGGTTTGGGTGTAAAGTTCCTGTTAAAATCGCCGTCAAGCAGTGACAACCTGCTCTGCGTTGTCAGCAAGGAGTCGGTTTTCCAAACACGTTTTACGGACAAGGCGCCGGGTATCGAACTGGCTCGTGTGCGTGAGACGGACGCAGATGGTGTTGAAACAGAATACGTCTATGCGTTACGCTACGCAGGGGACAGCCAAGACGAAATCATGAATGCGAAATACGCTGAATTAACCGCCGAACTAGCTGCCGAGAACATCGTCTTTTCTCTGCTTGGCGATGTCATATCTCAAGTAATCACCTTAAATGATGTAACGGATGGTTCAAACCGCCAGCTTGATTGGCCATATCCCATCAAAGATAACGTTAACGAGGATGGCGTTTACTTTTACGAATTCCCGGCTGAAAACGGGCAGTTCTTTCTCGTATGGCAGCTGGATATAGAATACATAACTGCCGCTCTGGAAAATGGCGTTCTCAAGATCTGCGCTCATGGATCCGGAGAAACAACGCCCGGCGAGTACACTATGTACGAGATTTTACTGGATGGGGTTCCTATCACAAAGGATCAGATTCCATATACGGATATAGAGTTCTTCTTTCAGGGCAATACCGCCGAATGCAGAGATGTAACTTACTGAACAAGAAATACAAGCAGTCACTAACGCCACGTTTGAACAGTTTAACTTTAATTCCCGGTTCGCTTTACTTCAACTATACTACACACGGCAAGCGGTCGAACAAATCTTCGATGTTGACAAGAACGACGTTAACCTCCTTCCGCCGCAGGTTCACGGCGAGGAGATGTTCCGTGGGCATCTGCTGTTGGTTTTCCTTGCCTCAATCGCCCATTTGCTGCTTGCCGGGAAATTACGGAATTCCAAATACAGCGCCGCGCAAGCGCGCTACCACGGGGCTTCAGACAAGATAGACAAAGCGATCACATACAGGGCTGAAGACACCGTCAAACTCACGAAACTGCAATTTACAAGTACGTCGTTGATTTTGGTTGCTATTTTCATTTATGACCGATGAAATCCGGTTTTTTCCCTAACCTTTTCAAGCAAGCGCAATGCAAAATAAACGATTATGACATCCAAGAGAAGATTGAACAAGTTAAAAGTGGTAAACTGGATTATACTTATAAAACGACGCGGCATATTGACCAGATAGTTGAAATTAAAAGTCAGAAACTCCATAGGATATCCGAGTGAAATCCTATTTTCTGCAGTTTTGCAAAATGGCAGAAAAATACTGATCACAACAACAATTGTTGACATTATTATCCGTTTTTCGAAAGCCTCTGCGCTTTTCGGAAATATCTTTCCCATTTCAAAACCACGTCCTTGCCTATAAAGCGGCTCGTTCAAATTCCAGAAAACTTCGCCATGAATTCCGAAAAACTCATGGCAAGTATTGAGTATATCAAGATATATTAGCAATTCTAGAATACGTTATTATACTGACGAGCATTTGAATTTTCCATAAACGCGAGTCAGCAATACTCGTTTCCTCTGTCCGACCGCAACGCGCCATAGGCGCTCCTACGCTCACTTCGTTCGCTTCGCTGTCCTGTTTTACATTACGGCTGAAGCCGCGTAAAACAGGCAAAATGCGGTCGGAATTTTCAATCGCTCACGAGTATAACTACAAATATTTATTTATATCTTTGGACTGTATATCCCAATTACCGTGTACAGTCACGCCTACATCATACGAATCCTCTCTCAATAAATACAATTATCAACTAGATATTTATAACATTTAAATGATAATAATTCAGCAGGCAGCAACTGCAACAAATCTAATGATTTTATTAATATTGTATCTGTAATCTACCTATGCCAAAAACATCAGCAAGCAATATAAATCTATAATATATATTTATGAATATTGCTTGATAATATGATATCTTGTTTTTCTCGAATTGTCAAGTCACATCTTCAGACTGACAGGGCAATCGCGTAAAAATAAAGCGGAATAAAACGGAGGCAGGAAAAAATAAACGTAAATTCGCAAAGTAAGTTCCACAGTGAAAAGCCTCATGGAACTTATTACGCCGTTCACGTGGGAAAAGATCAGGTTGACGGTTTCCTGCGTGAATTCGTCAAAAGAGCTTCCTTTCGGTACTATGTCTCTGAAGAAAGTGTGGTTTTTTTCAACTTTAGGTTTCTGACATGAAACAGCTGCAAGAGTTCGCCAATGTCACCGGCCTTTCGGTTCATGTGTCGCATTTTCCGTCAGGGACATCGAAATGGAACAAAATAGAACATAAAATGTTTTGTTACATCTCCAAGAACTGGCGCGGCAAGCCGCTCGTCACCATTGAGACGACGGTAGAGTTAATAGCATCTACTACAACAAAGCGTGGTTTGAGAATACACTGCGTAAGGGATGACAATGTATACAATCTTGGAGAGACGGTTACGGATACCGAATTTAACTCCCTGAATATCGTTAGAGACGTGTTTCATGGTGAATGGAATTATTCCATTTTACCGCAAGAAACTAAAGTTATTTAGTAACAGTTCCTTATTCCGGGAGGTACGGTAGCACTATTTCTGAAATCGCTCCGCTTCAGCAAGATATTCTCAATGCATTCAGCCTGAGACTGGATTCATAGTTACACGCGCCGGGAAATCAGGCATGAATACCTGAGCGAAGAAATCCGGAAGATGAAGCTGACGCTTGGCGTTAGCAATGGCGACCCTCTGCACGACACGAAGAAAGTCATGGATCTCGAAAAGAAGCTTAAGCGCTGGCTTGAGGATTCGTCGATTCATACGGTGCTGCAGTGGTTCGATACGGTCGAGGGTGTCGGGGTTTCATCCAAACTTGCGAAAAAA
>JAISED010000030.1 GCA_031264295.1 Eubacteriales Family XIII. Incertae Sedis bacterium
AACGCGGGAACAGGTTGGAAACGAACACTCTGGTTTCCCTCGGCATCAGTCTCCGCAATGAAGTTGTCAGAGTTTTTATACGCTCCGCCTATCGCGCTCTTGGAGAACGAGTAAAGCTGCTTGTGCAGTTGCAGGATGATGTTCGGGCGCGGATAGATATAGTCATAGCTCTCGTGTATTGTGGCGAGAACATCGCGGTATCCGGCGATTTCCTGCTCTGTGCGGTTGCGCGGCGCGGACTTGTCCCTGACGAAGATTATTTCTCGTTATGCCCAGAAACGGATAACGCAAAGCCCCCGCTGCCTAACCTATACGGTTGAGCAACGGGGGCTTATTTTATTTCCGGCAAAGCCTCACCGGAAGATTACGATCCCTAGCACTCCATGTATAAATACGAAGTATGGCGTGTTCGGATTTGGTAAGTTTTGGCGGAGAGGGTGGGATTCGAACCCACGTGGGATTGCTCCCAAACTGATTTCGAGTCAGCCCCGTTATGACCACTTCGATACCTCTCCATCGGAAAGTGATTTTTCTGACTAAATGTGATTATAACATATACGGCGGCGGTGCACAAGTTAAAATTTCACCAAATTGAAGGGCTAAATTGAAGGGCCGTAATAGACAAACATACGTTTGTATGCTATACTTATAATCCGTAAGGTATTCTTATCATTGCGGTTTGAGGTTTGGTTTATGAAAATTCTCGGCATTGATCCGGGTTATGCGATACTGGGCTATGGCTTTATAGAGATGAAAGCCGGGCGATTCAGTCTTCTTGAATATGGAACAGTAAGCACTGAAAGTGGAACGGCTATGCCGGAGCGGCTTAAACGGATCTATTCGCGGTTGATGGAATTGATATACGAGTTTGAGCCTGACGTCGCGGCGGTGGAGGAACTGTTTTTTAACAGCAATGCCAAGACCGCTTTGCTTGTCGGTCAGGCGAGGGGAGCGGCTATACTGGCTTGTGTGAATTCGGGGCTTGAAATCCACGAATACACGCCATTGCAGATCAAGCAAGGACTGACAGGATACGGGCGCGCCGATAAGAATCAGATACAACTGATGGTCAAGACGCTGCTCGGCGTCAAGGAGACACCGAAACCCGACGACGCCGCGGATGCATTGGCGGCGGCTATATGCCACGCTAACTCTTCGAATTATCTGGATAAGATGAAGAAGGTAGAAGCTTCTATAAGAGGAAAAAGATGATACGTTTTTTAAAGGGCGCTCTGGCCATTAAGTCCGAGGGCAAGATAGTGATTGAAACGGCGGGAGTGGGTTTTGAAGTCTTCGTACCCGAGAATTCGATTCTGCTTCGAGAGAGAGAGGGCGCGCAGATATGTGTTTTTACCGCCATGATGGTAAAAGAAGACGGCATAAGTCTCTACGGCTTTCCTGATGATGAATCGCTGGCGCTTTTCCATAAACTCATTACGGTAAGCGGAGTGGGCGCAAAGGCGGCGACGGCGCTGCTCTCGATCATGCCGCCCCGTGAGCTGTCGGAAGCTATTGTGTTCGGCGATGCCGCTATGCTTGCAAGAGCCAACGGCGTCGGGAAGAAGACGGCTGAGCGCATTATACTGGAGCTGAAGGATAAGGTTCAAATCTCAGCGTTTGCCGGTTCTAAAGCGATAGCGTACGACAGGGAGGCTTTAGCAGAAGGCGCACCCCGCGGAGATGCTGTCGAAGCACTGACAGGACTCGGATATACACGCTCAGAGGCAGTGATAGCAGTCGCTTCGGTGCAGGGAGACGACCTCACTACAGAAGAATACATAAGGCAGGCGCTCAAATCGGTTGCACTTAAAGTAAAGTAGACGGAAAAAATAGCAGACTGAAAGTAAAGTGGCTGAAAGTAGAACGAAAGCAAAGTGGGCTGAAAGAATAGTAGACTAAAAGTAAAGTAGGCTGAAAGAAAAGTAAATGGATGTTAATGACGACAGAATAATAGCGCCTTCGCGCATTGATATTGATGAGGAATATGTTGAATTGAGTTTGCGTCCCAAAAAACTCAGCGAGTATATTGGGCAGAAAAACGTAACCGACAACCTCAAAGTATTTATTGATGCGGCTCAGCTGCGCGGAGAACCGCTGGATCATGTGTTGTTTTACGGTCCGCCGGGACTAGGCAAGACTACGCTGGCCGGAATAATCGCCAACGAGATGGACGCGGATCTACGCATAACATCAGGGCCTGCTATAGAAAAGGCAGGTGATTTAGTCGCAATCCTGACTAACTTAAACCATAAGGACGTGCTTTTCATTGATGAGATTCATCGGCTTAACAGAGCCGTGGAAGAGGTGCTTTATTCCGCTATGGAAGACTTCGCCATAGACTTTATTATAGGAAAGGGACCTTCGGCTCGGTCGATCAGGATGGATCTTGAAAGGTTTACTCTTGTAGGCGCGACGACCAGGGCGGGCAATCTATCGGCGCCGCTGCGCGATCGCTTTGGCGTAGTGAGTAAATTCGAGATGTATAAACCGGAAGAACTCCAGAAGATAATAAGGCGTTCCGCCGGAACGCTGAATGTGCCCATCGATGAGGAATCATTGGTAGAACTCGCGCTTCGATCGAGAGGAACGCCCAGAGTAGCAAACAGGTTGCTGAAACGTGTCAGGGATTTCTGTCAAGTAAAGGGCAGCGGTTCGATAAACATTGATATTACGCAGTATACGCTGGATTCATTGGGTATTGATGAGCTTGGCCTCGAAGGGATTGACAGGGCGATCCTCGAATTGATAATACAGCGATTCTACGGCGGACCTGTGGGTATAGACACCATCGCTGCGGCGACGGGTGAAGAGAGGATTACCATTGAGGATGTGTATGAACCATATCTGATACAAGTCGGTCTGCTGCATCGCACGCAGAAGGGAAGGGTGGTGTCCGAAAAAGCGTATATGCACTTGGGATTGCCAGTACCTGAGACGCGTGCGGGTTTACAGACGTCCTTATTTACGGTTGATGAAGAATCGGGAGAGGAACTGACAGAAGGCTCGGCAGAAGAAGGCGGAAAACACAATGAATAAATTTTTAATATATGCATTATCTATAATCGTCGTAGCTTGCATCATGCCTCTGTCAGCTTCAGCAGCACCTATGTGGGAAAACCTCAGTAAAGACGACTTTATCCGAGTAGGGCTTGCATATGGCGCAAATGCGCCCGCCTCATGTGAAATATATTCAGAAAGTGGCTTCATACTGGGCTTTATGGAAGACGGCGGTTTGATGGATGGCCTTCCGCTCACAAGTTACAAAAGGCTGACGATCAAGCTCAGCGGCAGATATGTGACCGCTCTCGCCGACGGCGTCTTGATTTCAGACGACTTGGGAAGCTCGGGATGTGTCTTGCCTTACGACTACAGGGACGGCGGCGTGATCAGTTTCGCGGGCGCATCGTACAGAGGCGGTTTGTCATTTCGATCTAACACCAACAATACAGTTACAGTGATCAATTTGCTGCCGTTTGAACAATACCTCTATGGTGTCTTGAATTCCGAAATGGGACGTACGAGTCCGGAAGAGGCGCTTAAGGCTCAAGCCGTGGTTTCGAGAAGCTATGCAAAGCACGAACTCGGCTCTCACGCCGGTGACGGATTTGATGTATGTACAAGCGTCCACTGTCAGGTTTATAAAGGATATTCGGGTGAATACGCGGAAACGACAGCGGCTGTGGATAACACAGCAGGGCAGATCTTATCCTATGAGGGGAAGGTCATATCAGCGAATTTTTTCAAGAACAGCGGAGGATATACGCAGAATTCGGAAGATGTTTGGGGCGATAGCCTTGATTATCTGCGAGGCGTTAAGGACGAATTCTCGCCGGATTACCCTTGGTCGTGGAGCATTTCATTCAGCGATCTGAGCCGAACGCTCGCAAGCAACAATATGAACTGCGGAGAGATTTCATCCGTTGAGGTGTCGGCGCGTAACGCGAACGGATATGTCAAAGAACTCAAGGTGACGGGAAGCCGCGGAACGATTGCGCTTAAAAAAGAGCAGATAAGGAACGTACTGGGCGCAAGTAATGTGAAATCCCTCAACTTCAATATCGGTTCTGAGGGAGCGGGACAGAGCGCCGGCGGAAATTCAGGAGAGAAGAATGAAGGCGGAGCTAAGGCGCCGGTCATATATATAAGCAACGGTCAGACGGTAAAAAATGCCGCAGGTGATGTGTACGCGATCTCCGCGGCGGATGGTTCCGATAAAGTGACGAGGCTCAAGCTCAACTCAGTCAGCGTTTTAGGAGCTGAACCTACGGAAACTGCGGCTCAGTCCGCGCCCGGGAGCGGCGCTTCGGATGGCGCCCGGTCGGCGTCCGCGTCTGCATCCGGCGGTACTAAGACGGCGTCCGCATCTGCATCCGGCGGTACTCAGCCTGCGTCCGCAGTGTCTTCGTCCGCGTCCACCGTTGGCGCGGGCAACATAGCCGCGGGGGGCAGGGTGGTATTCACAGGCCTGGGCTTCGGCCACGGCGTCGGTATGCCGCAGGACAGCGCCATAGAGATGGCGAAACAGGGCTACAGCTACACTGAAATCTTGAATAAATTTTATACAGGCGTACAATTATGAGTTTAAGCGATTTTGATTATCAGCTTCCAGCGGGGCTTATAGCGAAATATCCCGGTGAAATAAGGGACAGATCCCGCCTTCTGGTCGTTCATACAGATGGAGATTTTACGGAGGATAGGCATTTCCGCGATATAATAGATTACATAAATCCAGGTGACTGCCTTGTACTGAACGACTCAAAGGTACTACCCGCGAGGCTGAATGGCGTTAAAGCATCCGGCTCTGATGAATCGAGTGGCGCCAAGGTTGAAATCCTGCTTATACGCAGGGTCGAAGGCGATATCTGGGAAGTGATGGTAAGACCGGGTAAGAAGCTGCGTCCCGGCGACTGCGCGATCTTCAAGCATGGCGGACATGAGATAAGGGCTGAAATCACGGATTTTACAAATGAAGGCACACGTATGGCGAGACTGTTATACGAAGGGGATTTCATAGAAAACCTGAACGCCGTGGGCAATATGCCGATTCCGCCGTATTTGAAAAGGGATGCGGAGGAGATCGATAAGACGCGTTATCAGACAGTCTATTCCCAAGTGTGGGGTTCGGTAGCTGCGCCGACGGCGGGGCTTCATTTCACTGAAGAACTTATAAACAGGCTGAAGATGGGCGGGGTTTCTGTGGCAAGTGTCACTCTCCATGTGGGACCGGGGACATTTTTGCCTGTAAAAACAGAAAATATTGATGAGCATCATATGCATTTTGAAGAATATTCCATTTCGGCTGAAAGCGCGGAACTCATCAACTCATGCAGATCAAAAGGCGGGAGGGTGATATGCGCAGGCACAACCTCGGTTCGCGCGATTGAGAGCGCGGCGCGGCGCGATGATGAAACAGCTTGCTTTACGGTAAATGCCGGGCATGGCAATACAGATATCTTCATCAGACCCGGTTACGCATTTAAGGTGACTGATGATCTTATTACGAATTTTCATCTGCCGAAATCCACGCTTCTCATGCTGGTTTCAGCCCTTTATGATAGAGAGAAGATGCTGGCGGTTTATGAAAAAGCCGTTCAGAAAGGCTATAGATTTTTCAGCTACGGGGACGCTATGTTTATAACAGGAAGAAAAAACTGATTGTGGGAGACTTTATGCACGCGGCGAGATACGAATTACTAAAAACCGATGAAAAAACCAAGGCGCGGAGGGGCAGACTTACGACGCCTCACGGCGCGATCGAGACGCCTGTCTTCATGCCGGTCGGCACTGCGGCCACTGTGAAGGCGATGAAGCCGGAAGATGTGGCGAAGGCCGGCGCCGAGATTATACTTTCAAATACATATCACCTGTATCTGCGTCCCGGAGCGGACGTTGTGGAAAAGGCGGGCGGCCTGCACACGTTCATGAACTGGGATGGGGCGATATTGACCGATAGCGGTGGATTTCAAGTGTTCAGCCTCGGCGATCTCAGAAAGATAAGCGAAGAAGGCGTTTCCTTCCGCTCTCATATAGACGGGTCGTCGCATATGATGACGCCTGAGACATGTGTAGATATACAAAACGCGCTGGGCGCGGATATTATAATGGCGTTTGACGAGTGCACGCCTTACCCTGCGGATAGGGATTATGTAAAAAACTCCCTGGAACGGACGACAAGATGGCTTGAAAGATGCAAGGCGCATCATAAGGATGTGGAGAGACAGTCATTGTTTGGTATAATGCAGGGCGGAGTATACGCCGATCTGCGGATACAGAGCGCTAAGGAGATCGTTGAGATGGATCTGCCAGGCTACGCCATAGGCGGATTGAGCGTGGGCGAGCCTAAACCGCTGATGTATGAAATACTGGATTCATGTGTAGACTATTTGCCGCCCGATAAACCGAGATATCTTATGGGCGTGGGCAGCCCTGACTGCCTGTTTGAAGGTGTGGAGCGAGGGATCGACATGTTTGACTGCGTACTGCCCACAAGGGTCGCGCGAAACGGCATGGCTATTACATCTCAGGGGAATTTGAACATTAAAAACGCCAAATTTGAATATGATTATACCGCGCTGGATCCGGAGTGCGATTGCTATACGTGCAAAAACTATTCGAGGGCATATCTCCGCCATCTGTTCAAGGCGGATGAAATACTCTCAGCCATGCTGCTGACAACTCATAATATTACATTTTTGTTAAATATTATGAGTAATATCAGAAAGGCTATAGCGGGAAACCGATTCCAGTCATACAAAAAGGAATTTTTTGAGAAATACGAGGTGAAACAAAATGCCGATACTTGTACAGAAGGGTCTGCCGGCCTATGATATATTAAAGAATGAAAATGTATTTGTAATGCACAAAGAACGGGCGGAAGCACAGGATATCCGTCCGCTTAAGATAGCTATAGTGAATCTTATGCCGCAAAAGGAGATTACGGAAACCCAGCTCATACGCATGCTTGCCAATACCCCGCTGCAGGTCGATCTGCATCTTTTGACTATGGATACACATGAAACGAAGCATACAGATCGGCGCCATATGGAGACCTTCTACGAAACCTTCGACGAGATCAAGAATCACAGGTTCGACGGTATGATCATAACCGGCGCGCCGGTTGAGTTCTTGCCGTTCAAGGAGGTGGATTACTGGGAGGAGCTGTCTGATATAATGGAATATACCAAGCGCCATGTGTTCAGTACCATGCACATCTGTTGGGGCGCGCAGGCGGGACTTTATTATCATTTCGGCATTGACAAATACACTCTGCCCGAAAAAATATTCGGTGTATTCCGGCATGTGGTGAGAAACGATAAGTCACAGCTGACCAGAGGCTTCGATGAGGAGTTTTTCGCGCCCCATTCAAGACACACCCAGATCCGCAGAACTGACGTGGAGAAGGTAAGCGCCCTTGATATCCTCGCTGAATCCGAAGAGGCCGGGCTGCATATTATTGCCACAAAGGATTTGCGCGGTATATTTGTACAAGGGCACAGCGAATATGAAAGAAATACACTGAAGACCGAGTATGAGAGGGATAGGGAGAAGGGACTGGATATCAGGGTTCCAGCCAACTACTTCGTGAACGACGACCCTTCAAAGAACGTAGTGGTCAAATGGAGCGGCCACGGCAATCTTCTCTTCGCGAATTGGCTTAATTTCATATACCAGGAGACGCCGTATGATCTGGAAGAACTAGAAGAAATGCAAACGCATAAGTAAATATAGGCACAATATGGTTGAAAATATATAATATGGTTGATATAATGATGAGTAATACAGGAACGGAGGCGTGTATTCACACCAACTGCGGCGGATGCGCCTATCAAGGTGTGTCTTATGAGGAGCAGCTTAGTTTAAAGGATGCGGGCGTCCGAAAAATCCTTGAAAAATCGGGACTTTTGGACTGTGAATATCTGGGGATTGATGGGAGTTCTTCGATTTACGCTTACCGCAACAAAATGGATTACACCTTTGGCGATGAGTTCAAAGGCGGTGAGACGACCCTCGGGATGCACAGGCGCAAGAGCTTTTGGTCTGTCGTCACCACGGATAGCTGTATGCTTGTAGACAGTGACTTTAATATCGTTCTGGCCGCCGTATTATCGTTCTGTAAGGAGAAGGGATACCCCGTCTACCGAAAGAAGGATCACGTCGGGCTGTTGAGATACCTTGTGATAAGGAAGGGCATGCGCACCAATGAGCTGTTGATCAACATCGTAAGCTCTTCACAAGGCAGTTTTGATATTGATGAGCTAACGAGCCGGCTTCTTTCGCTGGATTTACATAATAAAGTGACCGGGATTTTACATACTATCGATGATAAGTTGGCGGATTTTGTGTACTGCGATGAACTAAGAGTGATTTACGGGAATGATTATTACGAAGAAGAGGTCTTGTCGCTCAGATTCAAGGTTCACGCGTTTTCATTCTTTCAGACCAACGTCATTGCAGCGGAGCGGCTCTATAGGACCGCGCTTTCGTGGATAGAGCATAAGCGCGCAGGACGCGCGCTTGATCTTTACTGCGGCGCCGGTACGATAACTCAGGCTATAGCTAAGAGCGCCGATTATGCGGCAGGGGTTGAAATATCTCCCGACGCGGTGAGGTCGGCAAGGGAAAACGCCGGGCTGAACGCTCTTGATAACTGTAGTTTTATAGAAGGCGACGTTCTTGAGGTTCTCGACGGACTTTCGGCGGACGACTTCGACTTGATCACGCTTGATCCTCCCAGAGTCGGCGTACATCCCAAGGCGCTGAATAAGATCATGAAATTCGGCGCGGAACGGATACTGTATATCTCGTGTAATCCGCAGAGTATGGCTAACGATCTTATGATTCTTCGCAAGGATTACACGATCGAAAAGATTCAGGCGTTTGATAATTTTCCGTTCACAAAGCATGTGGAGGCCGCCGTCTTACTTGAACGACGGCTTTGATAGTGAACGAGCCGCGATAGCGTCAGCGGCGGAATGGAGGTTGTTATGAGCGACAATCTTATGCGTTCCTATAACGTCAAGATTCAAGTTGAGCAGACGGGGAGGGAGGGCGCAGGCAGAATAGGTTTTATCGATGAGATGCGCGGTTTGCTGATCATCCTATTCGTGTTCTATCATCTCTGTTACGATCTGTCTGAGATCTACGACGCTATCGATCTGGAGTGGTTCAGAAGCGGATGGATGAACGCGTTGCAATTCTGCATTTCATTGGGTTTCATCGTTCTTTCAGGGATTTCCAGCAATCTTTCGAACCGCCCATATATCCGCGGACTCAGGGTATGCGCTTGTGCGGCGCTCATAACACTTGTGACCTTTTTTCTATTCCCTTCCCAGATAATAAAATTCGGAATACTGCATTTCCTCGGTGTTTCTATGCTGCTTTACGCCGTATTCAAGGAAGCCCTTTCATATGTAAGGCCGCTCACGGGCTGTTTTGCGGCATTCCTGCTTGCGGCGGCGACGTGGAACATCCCGATGGGATATCCGATGGGGTACATAGGCATATCGCCGCTGAGCTTCCCCTTGCCGGCATCTGTTTACACCCTGTCATGGCTATTCCCGCTGGGCGTAGTGCCTCCGGCCTTTTATTCCGCGGACTATTTCCCGGTTTTCCCGTATATCTTTGTATTTCTGTTTGGCGTGTTCATCTTCAAATTCATAGATACACTTCCGGAATATTTATATAAAGAGCACCTAAGACCGCTTGCGGTTCTCGGACGGCACAGCCTGCTGATCTACATGTTGCATCAGCCGATTCTTATGGGAGTGTTATATCTGATATTTTTATTCGTAAAATAAAATCCGCAAAACACCTGAAATGCTTGCAATCATTGCCGCTATGTGTTATAGTAGAGCTTGCTGAAAAAAATGACATGACAGTTGGGTATGCCCGCAGTCGGCAGGACTGCGGCTCGGCGGCGTTGTTTATAGCGTTTATGAAACTGAACTCGCTTTGAAACTGAGTTCATTACGAGTATGCATCCGCCCAATATTGATGTTAATATATCGCGGAAAAGGAGGTGGGCGAAATGTCGAGAAAGTGTTCAATGTGCGGAAAAGGTCAGGTTTCCGGTAATAATGTTTCTCATTCCAACAGACACACCAGAAGAAAGTGGAATGCGAATATTCAGACCGTGAGGGTCGAAGAGAACGGGACTGTCAAGCGGCTGAACGTGTGCACCAGATGCATCCGGTCAGGAAAAGTAAACCGCGCGGTTTAAGCCGAATCCGCAGGGTCGTCTTTGAGGCGGAGCACCGCGTTGTATGTTTGGTATAGCCAAGCTTCGGGCGGCGGACTGCGAGAACCGCCAGGGAACCATATGGTTCCCTTTTTGATTTTCGTGTATATGTGCGGAACGGCGAATCCGAGTCCGCTTTGGTGAAATGTTTTACGAAAGAACAACGCCCGGCGGCGTTATTACCTTGGATAAAGGGGTGGCCGGAAGCATAATAAAGCGCGAGGTATCGCGCTTTGACGGCAAGATACTGCTGTCCGGACCTAAGTCAAAATACTATAAGAATGAAACCGTGGACAAGCTGGCTGACGACGGCGCTTTTTTTGATATGGGCGGCGCTGACGGTGAGCGTACGCTGCGTGTTTATGTTGTTATAAAACTCGGCGTAAGCATAGGCGGCGTGACGGAGCAGCTTATAAAGGCCATAAGCGAGAGCATATTCGAACTCATCGGCGTCAAAGTATGCGTCAGTATTATCATTAAAGGGGTGCTTTCAAAGAACTTTTCAAAGCGTGAAATTGAGGTGAACGGCAAATGAACCCTTTTCACGCGTCTGTTTCAACATTAAAGGGCGTCGGCTCGGTCAAACAGAAGGCGCTTTTAAAAATGAACATTAGAACCCTTGAGGATCTCATATACTGTTTCCCGCGGGACTATGAGGATCGCAGAAACAGACTGCCTATAGCGCGGCTCACGCCGGGAAGCGCTGCGGTTGTACGTGCTGCGGTCGTCTCATATGAAAGGCTTAGCAATTCGCGTAACGGCAAGAGTCAGCTGGAGCTAACTGTAAAGGACGACACAGGTGTACTGAAAATTCTCTTTTTCAATGCATCCTATGTGGCTAAGGTCTTTGAACAAGGCGGGGAATTCTTTTTCTACGGCAAGATTGTCGGCGGCTTCAAAGAGATAAAAATGCTTCATCCGGACTTCAGCAAGGCGGACGAAGGCGAGGGAAGGGATATACTGCCCGTATACCCGCTGACCGCAGGGATAAGTCAGAAGGATATGCGTAAATGGATGGAATCACTCCTGCCTATGATCGCGTATATTGATGAGTACCTGCCGCCGGCGTCGATCGAGCGCAACCGGATCTGCGGCATCGCTTACGCCCTGGAAAATATCCATTTTCCGACGACGAGGCAGAAGTTTAAGGAAGCGAGATATCGCTTGGTCTTTGAGGAACTGCTCTTGCTGTATACAGGTCTTAAAACAGCTAAAATGGCGCGTATAAACGAAAGCGGCATTGCCTTTGAACGAGATGTGGATATGGAGGCATTTAAAAAAGCCTTGCCGTTCAGGCTGACGGAAGCGCAGAGCAGGGTTTTAAGTGAGATATGCCTTGATATGGAGTCGGCAGGGACGATGAACCGCTTGATTCAAGGGGATGTAGGTTCGGGTAAAACCGCGGTCGCGGCGGCGGCCATATACAAAGCGGTGAAAAGCGGCTTTCAGACTGTTATGATGGCGCCTACGGAGACCTTGGCGAAACAGCATTATAATGATTTTACCGAATTGTTTGGCGGTCTCGGCATGAAGGTCGGATTCCTATCCGGGAATCTTAAAGCGTCTGAGCGTATTGCCGCGCTGGAGGATCTGTGCAGCGGAGAGACGGATATACTTATAGGAACCCATGCGCTTATTCAGCCCGATGTGATTTTCGCGCGGCTCGGGCTTGTCATAACGGACGAACAGCATCGCTTCGGCGTCAGTCAACGGATAAGGCTTTCGCAGAAGGGCAAAAGCCCCGACATCCTCGTTATGACGGCGACGCCCATACCCAGAACTCTTGGGTTCATAATATATGGAGACTTGGATATTTCAAGTATTGATGAGAGACCCCCGGGCAGATTGCCTGTCATAACTAAGGCAGTGCGCGGTAATAAGCGAAATGCCGCTTATGAATTCGTGAGGAAGGAAGTAGGACTTGGCAATCAGGCATATATCGTCGCTCCGTCCATAGATGAGAATGAAGGCTCGGATCTCAAATCCGCGGCCGGTATATATGAGGAATTGCAAAGCAGGTTCCGCGAATTCAGTGTCGCTATGATACACGGGCGCATGAAGCAGTCTGATAAAGACAAGATCATGGGCGATTTTGCCGCAGGACAGATCCAGGTGCTGGTCTCAACCGTGCTGATAGAGGTGGGTATAAATGTCCCGACGGCGACGATCATGCTGGTCGAAAACGCTGAAAGGTTCGGGTTGGCGCAGCTTCATCAGCTCAGAGGCAGGGTAGGTCGCGGCAAGCGTCAATCCTGCTGCATTCTCATATGCGAGAATGATTCTGAGGACGCTAGGGAGAGGATAAACATCATGCTTGCAAGCGACGATGGATTCAAGATCGCAGAGAAGGATCTTGAGCTTCGCGGTCCGGGGGAATTCTTCGGGATGAAACAGCATGGAATACCGGGGATGAGAATGGCTAATCTGCTGAAACATGTGAAGGTTCTAAACGCCGTCAAGGAAGAGACCGCAGCGCTTCTCGCGGAAGATCCCGAGTTGCTTAAACTTGAAAATAACAACTTCGCAAAGAAAATCGAAAGTATGTTTATCAGCGCCGGAGAAATAGGCATTTGACAGTTGTAATTCAACGCTTATCTGTTATAATTGTTTAAGAGGAATTCTCGTGCGGAACATTTCGCCCCGCCTTGTAAGCGGGGATAGGTTCGCGATGAGGGAGGCGTGAAGCTTGAGAATAATAGCAGGCGTCTGCAAGGGCAGAAAGCTTATTTCACCCGGCGACAAGCAGATCAGACCTACTTCCGATAAGGTTAAGGGTGCGGTATTCAGCATGGCGGGCGAACGTATGCCCGGAGCTGTGGTATTGGATGTCTTCGCGGGTACAGGCAATCTTGGTCTTGAAGCCCTGAGCAGAGGGGCTGAATACTGTTACTTCTGCGACTGCTCAGCGGATAGCATTGCCATTGTCAGGAAGAACGTAGCGCTTTGCGGTATGGAAGCGCGCGCTAAACTCTTGACAGGTGGTTTTGAAAAGACGCTGTCAGGGGTTAAACGCGCGGTAGATGTGGTTTTCATGGATCCGCCTTACCATAAAGAACTTTATGTAAAGTGCCTTTCTCTTATAGAGAGAAACAAGATTCTTGCCGACGACGGCCTTGTTATAACTGAGCATGACGCAAAATTGCCGTTTCCCGATACTATGGGCGGGTTTGTCAAGCTTAAAGAGAAGAGATACGGCGATGTGGGTGTGACATTATTTATTAAATCTTGACCGGCGGCGACAGACCACGTGGGTGTAATCCCATGTCGGCGCCTAAGGGGAGGCTTATGAAGAAAAAATTGCTTTATGCCGGATCCTTTGATCCTGTGACCAACGGACATCTGGATATGATCACAAGGGCTTGCGCTCTGTGTGACGATATGGTGATCGGTGTCGTAAAGAACCATTCCAAGAAGTCGAGATATTCATTTGACGACAGGGTCAGCATGATAAAGCTCGCAACTGTTCATCTGGAGCATATAGAGATCGATAGCTTTCAGGGGCTGCTTGCGGACTATGTGAAGGATCGCGGGATTAACGCTGTGTTGCGCGGTCTCAGGGCAAACGCGGATTTTGAGTATGAGCTGCAAATGGCGCAGATGAACGCGAGGCTTTTTGAGGGAAAAATCGAAACCGTTTTCCTGATGACAAATCCTGAGTATTCGTTTGTGAGTTCCAGTATCATTCATGAGGTTTTCAGTTTGGGAGGGGATGTATCGGGACTTGTACCTGATAGGGTTCTGGAGTATATGAAAAGTTTGCGATAGCTTACTTCAATCCTGCGGCTTTTGAGCAGCTTTGATTAAAACTTTACGCTGGTATGAAATGTTCTTAAGCTGAGAAGTTTATAATATAAGGAGATAAAGACATGAAAGTATTGGAATTGCTGGATGAGATCGATGAAGTGATCGAAACGGCTTCAGGTGTTCCCCTCACAGGAAAGCTGTTGATCGACGGAGATGAGATCAAGGAAATCGTTAAGGACATCAGGCTCGCTCTCCCTGATGAGATCCAACAGGCGCAATGGATAAAGGAAGAAAGACAACGTATTTTAGAAGACGCGAAAAAGGAATATGAGATAATCGTTCAGGACGCCAAGAACCAAGCCGAGGCAATGGTCGAAGAGAATGAGATTATGACGAGGGCGAAGGCGCGCGCTGCTGAACTCACAAAGCAGACGGAGTCGAATGTGAGACAGCTCAGGCTTGACACCTATGACTATATCGACAAAATACTCTTTGAATTGCAGGAAAAAATGGATCAGATGAATGCGGTGTATTTCGGCGATATGTTCACAAGTGTGCAGAAGACATTCGAAAACATCGGGCAGACCGTCCAAAGCAACAGGATGGAGATCAAGGATCTGGCGTATAAAACCCATATGGAAGAAGATGGTCCGCAGAGATAAGCATTTGACGAGCGTAGTGGGCGGAGCCGACGGAATCAATGGCGACGACGGAGCCGATGGAATCAATGGCGACGACGGAACCGACAATAACGGCGGCGGAGTCGGCAAAGCCGCCGGTAACGGCGGCGAGATAGGCGGATTCGGCAGGGTTGCGGGCATAATCGCCGAGTACAATCCGTTTCATAACGGGCATCTTTGGCATCTGGAAAAGACGAAGGAGATCACAGGCGCCGACGCGTGTATCGCGGTTATGAGCGGCGACTTCGTCCAACGCGGCGAGCCCGCTATTCTTGATAAATGGAAAAGAGCCGAGGCTGCGGTCAGAAGCGGCGTCGATCTGGTCATTGAGCTGCCATTCCTCTATTCGTGCAACAGCGCCGAATTCTTCGCGAAAGGCGCGGTTCGCCTGCTTTCAGCTACAGGAGCTGTGACGCATATCTCCTTCGGCAGCGAGATCGGTGAGCTAGAGCCGTTGATGAAAGCGGCGTCGATACTAGCGAGTGAGGCTGATGATTTTCGTGAACATTTGCGCGCGGCATTAAAGTCAGGTATGTCATATCCAGCGGCAAGAAGCGCGGCTGTTAGGGAAATTTCGAGTGCGGAAACGGCTGAGGTCTTAAAGCAGCCCAACAATATACTCGCCGTCGAGTACCTCAAGCAGCTCATACGGCTGGATTCTGACATTATTCCGGTGACATTCGCCAGGGAGGGTGCGGGCTACTTCGAGAGCGAGCCGAAGGTTGGCATAGCCGGCGCCGGCGCCTTGCGTAAGATGATGTGTTCTAATGGCGTTCATACAGCGAAAGACTATGTGCCTGCGGAAGCTTATGGAATCTACGAGGCTTCACAGGAAGACTTCGCGGAGATTGATAATTTTTTCACGATGATAGCCTATGCCGCGAGAATGAAGAGCGCCGATGAGCTGTCGGCAATCATGTCGGCGTCTGAGGGTTTGGAAAACAGGCTTAAAAAGGCCTTGGACAATGCGAACGGCATAAGCGGTCTCATATCCGCGGCGAAGTCGAAACGCTACACCGAGACGCGCATCAAGCGTTTTCTGTTTCACACCTTGTTTGGTGTGACCGGCATTGAGTTCGATGAGCTTGACGCGCATGAACCGGCTTATTTCAGGGTTCTGGCGATGAACGCCGCCGGCAGGAGAATCCTAAAGGCTATGACGGACGGCGGTCTGGATGTGATCACTAATCTCAACAGACAGTTCCCCGTTTCGGATGCACCGGCTCGCTTTATGGAGTTTGATGTTCTCGCGGCGGATATCTACAACCTCGTTGCCGGGAAAGGATTCCGCAGCGGATCGGATTACCGGGCGAGACCATTTGTTCTATAGGCAACCTTATTGAAATTGTTTGCTAAATTAAAATTGTTTATTGAATTAAAATTAAAATGTATAAGAAAGGGAAAGAGGAAGGAATATGAAAGTATTGGTGATTAATTGCGGAAGCTCGTCTCTGAAGTATCAAGTACTGAATATGGAGAATGATTCGCTTCTTGTGAAAGGACTCATAGAGCGCATCGGCGCCAACGGTTCTGTTATTACCCATGAGAAGATCGGTTTGGGCGATAAGTACGTTTTAGAAAAACCCTTAGCCAATCACCGGGAGGCGATTCAGCTCATGATCGAGACCCTGCTCGACCCGTGGCACGGCGCCATCTCCGCTATGGAGGATCTGGGAGCGGTAGGTCACAGAGTTGTTCACGCGGGTGAGAAATACGCCGCGTCGGTGCTGATAAACGATGATGTGATGACTGTGCTGGAAGAGTGCGTGGAATTGGCGCCCCTCCACAATCCGCCGAATATTCTCGGCATCAAGGCGTGCAAAGAGCTGATGCCGAACACGCCGATGATAGCGGTGTTTGACACAGCCTTCCATCAGACAATGCCGGCGGAGGCCTACACATATGCGCTGCCTTACGAGTATTATGAGAAATACAAGATCAGAAGATACGGCTTTCACGGCACAAGCCACAAATACGTCGCTGAGAGGGCAGCCGACATCCTCGGCGTCAATCTGCTGGATCTAAAGATAATAACCTGTCACTTGGGCAACGGCGCAAGCGTGACCGCCATAAAGCGCGGAAAATGTATTGATACTTCAATGGGATTCACGCCATTAGAGGGGCTTGTGATGGGTACGCGTTCCGGCGACCTCGATCCGTCCATCGTTTCGTATATCAGAGACAAAGAGGGCATACACCTCCATGATGTCATAGATGTACTGAACAAGAAGTCAGGCGTCCTCGGGATATCGGGCATAAGCAGCGATTTTCGTGATATAGAAGCCGCCGTCGAAGAAGGAAACGAAAGAGCGGCGCTTGCGATAAAGGTCTTCGCTCACAAGGTGCGCTTTTACATAGGGGCTTATATTGCCGAAATGAACGGTGTTGACGCTATCGTGTTCACCGCCGGTCTGGGAGAAAACAGTTCGAAGCTGCGCAGCGTAATATGCGCTGAACTGGGCAATCTCGGCATTAAGCTGGATCTTGTGAAGAATAATGTCAGGGGCAAGGAGAGCATAATCAGCCGTGACGGTTCCAAGGTGGCGATACTGCTTATACCTACGAACGAAGAGCTTATGATAGCAAGAGACACATACCGTATAGCGAAAAAATATATAGAGAACGGCATTAAAATAAGTTGACAAACCTTACCGGTTGATTGTATACTGGAATGGTTGTACTGAGTTCAGTATGAATTCAGTATTGCTGGTCAAAATCCTATAGAAAGAAAGGGGGCGTGGCTGAAAATGGCAGTACCTAAAAGAAGAACTTCAAAAGCAAAGCGTGACTCGCGCCGTGCACCGAATATGAAGATGAGGGCGCCGGGTTTGTCCACCTGTCCGCATTGTCATGAACCGAAACTTCCGCATAGAGTTTGCCCGAATTGTAACTATTACGACGGCAAAGAGGTTGTTTCGTCAGATAACTGAGGCGGTTTCAGAACGGTACAAGGGCTTTAAAAAGTCCTTATAAGGCGTTTTTTTAGCGCCGGGTAGCCGAACGGGAGTTCGGCGTATCCGGCGCTTGTTCGCGTTCACAGAGAAGATACATAGACCGGCCTTGACCGGTCTATAGAGATCCCCCTATAAGCGCTCCAGCAGTTTTTCTGCGATTTGAACCGCGTTTGTGGCTGCGCCTTTTCGGATATTATCGGCGACGACCCAGATGTTCAGACCGTTTTCAACGCTGAAATCACGCCGGATCCTTCCGACGAAGACCTCATCGCGTCCTGCCGCGTCGCGGGCGAGGGGATATTCGTTCTCTGCGGGATTATCCACAAGCACGATTCCGGGCGAATCCTTGAGCAAGGCTTTAATCTCATCTACATCGAATGGCTTTTCTGTCTCGATGTTTATTGATTCACTGTGCGAGTTAAACAGAGGCACGCGCACGGTTGTAGCGGTTACAGCGAGCGTATCGTCTCCGAGGATTTTGCGCGTTTCGTTTATCATTTTTTCTTCTTCTTTGGTGTATCCGTTTTCAAGAAATACATCAATGTGAGGCAGACAGTTACCGGCGATGGGTCTAGGATATGCCGACAGGATGTCGTTGCCTTTAAGTCCTTCTTCCAGATCGCGGATGCCCTTAAGTCCGGAACCGGAAACCGCCTGATATGTCGAATATATGACGCGCTTTATTCCGTACTTTTCGTAAATCGGGTTCAAGGCCACCACCGCCTGAATGGTAGAGCAGTTAGGGTTGGCTATTATGCCCTTATGCTTAGCTATGTCGCCGGGGTTCACCTCGGGTACAACAAGAGGCACATTCTTATCCATCCTCCAAGCGCTGCTGTTGTCAACCACTACAGTTCCCTTAGCCGCCGCGATGGGGGAAAATCTCTCACTGGTGGCGCCGCCTGCGGAAAACAGCGCAATATCAATAGCTTTATCAAATGAACTCTCACAGAGTTCCTCCACGATATAGTCGCGCCCGCGGAATGTGATTGCGGAACCCGCGGATTTAGACGAGGCCATTAAATAGAGGTTTTCATATGGGAAATCCCGCTCCTCAAGCACCTTAAGAAACGTAGAACCTACGAGACCGGTAGCGCCTACTACCGCAAGATTTGGTTTTTTTGACATGTTTTTCTCCTTTCAATATCTGCAAATGGCTTTTAAAAGCCCCATTTTGTCGAAGTGTTTTAAACATTATACACTTATACAATTATTTCTGCAAAAGGTTTAATGAATATTTAATAATATTTTACAAAAGCTATGATATAATATCCTGTGGCGGTTGTGAGTGAATGAAATGAAATGACGATCGCCGGCGGTTGTAACTGCCGTGTTTATGTAAACAAAAAATAAATTTAACGCGAAAGGAATATTTGTTATCTATGACTATTTTTGAATCGGTAATCCTGGGATTATTACAGGGTCTTGCGGAGTTTCTGCCTATAAGCAGTTCAGGGCATCTCGCGCTTTTGGAGTATTTTTTCGGTATTGAGGGCGAGAAGGTTCTGAGCTTTACGGTTTTATTACACGTCGGTACGCTTATTTCGATCTTCATTGTGTACAGACGCGATATATGGGAACTAATAATTGAGCTTGGCGCGGTGTTCAAAGACATTTTCACCGGCAGAGGACTCATGGTCAACAAAAACGATACAAGGCGGCTGGGTTTTATGATAATAGTAGCGACTATACCAACCGTCATAGCGGGCTTCACACTGAGAGATATGTTTTCCTCATTGTACACAAATATTACAGTAGTCGGCGCTGCACTGATAATAACCGGGACGATGATGTTTTTCGCGGAGCGCGGAGCTTACGGAGCGCGAGGCTTGCTTGAAATGAAGTTCAGCCATGCGGTTTTAGTCGGCGTATTGCAATCTGTGGCGCTGTGTCCGGGGATATCCAGATCGGGATCGACTATAGTCGGCGGGCTTGTCAGCGGATTGAACAGGGAATTCGCCGTGAGGTTTGCCTTCCTCATTTCGATACCATCTGTTATAGGCGCTGTGGTTCTTGAGGCTCCTGAGGCTTTCCGAGGCGGAATAGAGATGGAACTGCTGCTCCCCATAATAGTAGGCGTGGCTTTGGCGGCAATAGCGGGGTTTGTGGCCATAAAGGCGATGATACGTCTGGTGTCGGGCAAGAAACTGTATTATTTTTCGTTTTACACGTGGATAGTAGGTGCGGCGGTTGTAGCTTACGCGCTGTTTTTCCGCTGATGCGCATAACGGCGGCGCTATACGCTGTTCACGATGGGACGCCTGCGGGCGGCTCGGTGTTCCGGGTTTTCCGGCAGGGCGGCGCTATACACGGACAGGAGTACATATGGCAGACAGTACCAAAAAAAACAATAAAGATAAACAAAAAAAGAAGACGTCCGGGAAGACGTCCGGTTCGAGTTCTTCTTCGAATTCGCGCGCCGCTTCCGGCGGCAAGGACAGCCGCAGCGGACGTTCGGACGCTAAAGACGCCGGCTTGAAATCCGCGCCGTCCGAGAAAACAAAGCGCGTCAGAGAAGAGATATGGGCAATAGCGGCAATGGCTGTAGGCGTCTTTCTTATAGCCGCGCTGCAGCTTTCGGCTGCGGGGCGGTTCGGAGACCTATTAAAGACATTTTTCATGGGAATCTTCGGCGCGCCCGCCTTTGCGCTTCCGTATTTTCTGATCGTTTTCGGAATTCTCGTCCTCATGAAGAGAGTTTCGAAACTGGGAGCACGCTCTTTAGTGCTATTTTTATTGATGTTCTTTTTCATCACGCTGATCAATGCGGGCAGATTGGTCGATCCTGCCGATCCCACATTTTCTTTTCTTGATATTGCGGGGATTTTCAGCGATGGCGCCGCCGGCAAGAACGGGGGACTCATAGGGACGCTGGCAGGCGCCGCTCTGATCAAATTCATCGGCAAGGTGGGGCTTTATATATTCTCGTTCTCCGGATTGCTCATAATAGCCCTGCTTTTGATGAATACGCCGCTCTCTCACATATTCGATAAATTCAAGGAGAAGCGCGCGGCGCGCAAACGGAGATTATTAGAAAAAGCGGCGGTAGAAGCGTCAAAACGCAAGTACGATGATGAGGACGGCTATGAGAAAACTGAAAATAAGCCGCCGAGTCTCTTATCCGGAAGGGCAGGGACATTGCTTAAGCGTATGAACATCATCGGCTATGTGAATGACGACAGTTTATTCAAAAATAATACAGATGATACCGAGGGATTCGGCGTGGAACCTCCCGCCCCCAAACTGGAGGGAACAGGACTTGAAGGCGATGCGGCGCCGTCCGCCGGATTGGGCGTCGAACCGCCCAGGATGCATATAAAGGGACTCGGTCTCGACGATGAAAACGGCGACTATGCCGGCGACGCATTGAATATGTCAGGGCACAAGAACCTTTTTGAAGATAATAAAATCTTAAAGGGCGGCGTTTCCGGCGAGGGCGGCGGCATTTCAAGTGCAGGCGGGACGGGCTTTGCCGCAGGCGGCACGCTTGGCGGAGCTTCTTACGGCGAAGACGGGACGGGTTTTGCCTCAGGCGGCATGGCAGGCGGCGTTTCCGGCGAGGGTGAGGCGGATTCCGCTGCGGGAGGCAGGCTTGGCGGAGCTTCTTACGGCGAAGTTGGGACGGGCTTTGCCGCAGGCGGCATGGCGGGCGGCGTTTCCGGCGAAGCTGGGATGAATCCTGCCGCAGGCGGTAAAGCCGGCGGAGGATCTACCGGAACTGCCGGCAATAAGGGCAGCGGCGATGCGGGCGGAGCGGAATTCAGAACGATGATGAAGCTGAACACCGGCGAAGACGCTAATTTATTCAGGGATTATGAATTACCGCCCATAGGCCTTCTCAGCAAGGGCGCGCAGAAACACGCGGCCGCGAGCGTTCAGCGTCCCGAAGTAATGGCGCGTAAGCTTGAACAGACCCTTGAGGATTTCAATGTAAAAGCCGATGTGACTCATGTGACTGTCGGACCTGCCGTAACCAGATACGAACTCCAACCGGGCAAGGGAGTGAAAGTAAAGAGCATTAAACAGCTTGAAAGCGACATAGCGCTAAACCTCGAAGCGAAGAGCATAAGGATAGAGGCGCCTATACCCGGTAAAGCAGCCGTGGGCATTGAGGTGGCGAACGACCGCATAGACGTGGTGGCGCTCAGGGATATCATAGAGTCGGCGAATTTTAAGACTTCTGAGTCTAAGATTACATTCGCTGTCGGCATGGACATATCCGGGAAGAGCATTGTCGCGGATCTTAAAGACATGCCCCATCTGCTCATTGCCGGTTCAACCGGTTCGGGTAAGAGCGTTTGTATAAACAGCATCATAATGAGTATTTTGTATAAATCCCGTCCCGACGAGGTGCGTCTAGTACTCGTCGATCCCAAGGTGGTAGAACTGGGCAATTACAACGGTATACCGCATCTGCTGGTTCCTGTGGTCACAGAACCGGGCAAGGCGGCTTCCGCCCTGAACTGGGCGGTGCAGGAGATGATGGCGCGATATGAGAAATTCAGCAAGACAGGCGTCCGAGACCTAGCTTCATACAATAAGCATATGGAGAAGTGCGGCGACGAAACCGAGAGGCTGCCGCAGATCGTGATCATTATTGATGAGCTTGCCGATTTGATGATGGTTTCCCCCGCCAAGGTCGAAGAGTCTATCTGTAGGCTTGCGCAAATGGCAAGGGCGGCGGGCATGCATCTCATAGTTGCGACGCAGCGTCCCTCTGTGGATGTAATAACCGGGGTTATTAAAGCCAATATACCGTCGCGTATAGCGTTCGCGGTTTCTTCTCAGGTGGATTCAAGAACCATACTTGATATGTCGGGAGCGGAGCATCTGATGGGCAGGGGCGACATGCTGTTCAATCCCTTAGGCCGCGCGAAGCCGCTGCGCGTCCAAGGTACTTTTGTAACGGACAGCGAGGTACACAGCGTTATTGATTATGTAAGAAAGCAAATGGGCGTCGAGTACGCCGAAGATGTTATAAATACGATCGAAAAAGGCGGCGCTGAAGGGGATAAGGACGGCGAGGATGTTGATGAGCTACTTCCTGACGCTATAGAGACGGTGGTTATGGCTAAACAGGCTTCGGCGTCTATGTTGCAGCGGCGTTTTCGCATCGGATATAACAGGGCTGCCAGGCTCGTGGAGATGATGGAGGCGCGCGGCATAGTAGGCGCTGCCGACGGAGCGCGGCCGCGGGCGGTTATGCTTTCAGAAGAGGAATTTTTCAGGATGAAGAGAGGGTCTGAGCCTCCCCGCAGCGGTCATGGAGACAGCGAGGGCGAGGAAGAGGATGAAATGGAGCTATAGGTTTGAGAACTGTGTATTTTGAGACATTGGGATGCCCCAAGAATGTTTGTGATTCGGAAAACGCCGCAGGCGCGCTGATGGAGGAAGGTTTTATGATAGCCGCAGCGCCTGATGCCGCCGATGTAATAATAGTAAACACATGCGGATTTATTGATGATGCGAAGCGTGAATCAATCGCGGCAATACTTGATATGGCGGAGTATAAGAAAGATGGCAAGCGCCTTGTTGTATCGGGCTGTCTTTCACAGCGATACGGAGAGGATCTTGCCGGGGAGCTGCCTGAGGTGGATCGCTTCATAGGCGTACACGACTACGGTAAACTGCCGAAGATTTTGCGCGAACTGTTGGATAATGGGCAGGAAGCTGAGGGCGCGAATACCGCTGAGGTGCAGTTCGGCGGCGAAACTGCCGGTGAAACAGGAGCTGCGAATGCGAAGCCGAGAGCTGAGGGCGCGAATACCGGTGTGTTGCAGCTGCGCCGAAAACGGCTTGAACCTGTATATTCGGCCTATCTGAAAGCATCAGACGGTTGTAACAATCGCTGTTCTTACTGTGTCATTCCCTTTATACGCGGCCCATATAGCAGTAGGCCGGAGAATGAGATCGTTTCTGAATGCGAGGGTCTGGTTGCCGGAGGCGCCAGGGAAATAGTGCTTATCGCGCAGGATCTCACAGCTTACGGATACGATCTTCACGGGAGATTCACCCTGCCGGCCTTGGTTCGCAGACTGTGCGGGATAGAAGGAGCGGACTGGATCCGGCTGATGTACTGTTACGAAGATCGCGTTAGCGATGAACTCATCGAGGTGATACGCAGCGAAGAGAAGGTCTGTAACTATATAGACATGCCTCTGCAGCACATAAGCGATCGTATACTCACGTCAATGCGCAGGCGCTCCACGCAGAAGAGCATTTTGAATACAATAAGCAGGCTGCGGACGGCGATTCCCGATATAGCGATTCGAACCACATTGATCACAGGATTTCCCGGTGAAACTGATGAAGATTTCAATGAGTTATTGGATTTTGTGACTGAAACTAAATTCGAACGGCTCGGCGTTTTTGCCTATTCACAGGAAGAAGGCACGCCCGCCGCTGAAATGAAGAATCAAATAGATGAGGAAGTGAAACAAGCGCGGCTTGAGGCGCTCATGCTGGCGCAGCAGGGGATTTCCTTGGAGAAGAACCGCGCTAAGATCGGGAAGGTGCTGGAGGTGTTGGTGGAAGAAAAGGACGCGGACGGCAGTTTTATCGGAAGAACTCGGTATGACGCCCCTGAGATCGATAACGGCGTCATATTCAGTGCGGGACGGGGCTTGACAGGATCGCGCCTCAGTGGTCTTGATTCTGCCGCCGCTGATATAAAACCCGCGAGCTTAACAGAACCGCGCCTCAGCGGTCTAGCTTCTGCCGCCGCTGATATAAAACCCGCGAACTTGACAGAACCGCGCCCGGGCGATATCGTTATGGTAAAGATAAATGACGCCTTCGACTATGATATAGCAGGTGAGAGGTTCATATGAGTATAAAAAATCTTCCAAATCAGCTTACTGTCCTGCGTGTGATGATGATACCGGCCTTTATTATCGTTCTGATGAACGGGCATTACTACAGTTCTGCGGTGATCTTCGCCGTAGCGTCTGTTACCGATGCTCTGGACGGATATATAGCGCGAAAGTACGATCTCATAACGAACTTCGGCAAATTGATGGATCCGCTTGCGGATAAGATTCTTGTCGTTTCCGCACTTGTTTGCCTTGTAGAACTCGGTGATATACCTGGATGGATAGTAATAATCATACTTGCGCGCGAGTTTACCATAACTGGCTTACGGTCGGTTGCTGCCGCCGGTGGAACGGTAATAGCAGCAGGTCTTTCCGGTAAACTGAAGACGGTATTTCAAATGGTTGCGATCATAGCGCTGCTGCTCAAAAATCAGCCATTTGAGATTATTGGACTGCCTTTTGCTTGGATAATGCTTATAATCGCCCTTATACTCACTGTATATTCGGGTGTGGAATACATAGTAAAGAGCAGGCGATTTTTTAAATGAAAATAGAACGGGTGAAAATATGAAAGCTGTAATCGTAACGGTTGGAACTGAGCTGTTATTCGGCCAAACTGTTGACACGAATGCTGTTTATCTATCTCAGAGACTGCAACTTCTGGGCATAGATGTCATGTATAGACATACTGTAGGCGATAATCCGGCGCGGCTTCGCAGGATATTGGAACTTTCCTATGATGATTGCGATCTGGTGATATGCACCGGAGGTCTGGGGCCTACACAGGATGATCTAACAAAGGAAGTAGTATGCGAGGCGCTGGGTGATGTTTTGATCAGACATGAGGAAACCGTAGAAGAACTCAATGCCTTTTTCAAAAAACTGGAGCGTCCCATGACTGAAAATAACCTCAGACAGGCAATGCTGCCTTCAAAGGCTCTGGTGTTTGCGAATCATCATGGAAGCGCACCGGGCTTTGTCCTTGAAAACGATGGAAGGACAGCGATATGCCTGCCGGGTCCTCCCCGCGAGATGAAACCGATGTTTGAAGAAAGCGCGGCGCCGTATCTGAAAACAAGATCAAACGCCACGATCTACTATCGGCTCATTCGTACCTTCGGGATAGGCGAGTCCATGCTTGAGACCAAGATAAGCGATCTGATAGACGCCCAAACCGACCCGACACTCGCCACTTACGCCAAAGAGGGCGAATGCAGTATCAGGATCGCGTCGAAACGCAATACAATGGAAGAGGCCAAGCAAGCGGTGGCGGATATGTTAAGCGTATTGCGTGAACGCATAGGCGAATACATATTCAGCGACGACGACGAGGAACTGGCCGCCGTCGCAGTGAAAAAGCTTATAGAAGGCGGCATAAGTATATCCTGCGCGGAATCCTGTACAGGAGGCATGTTCGCACAAAGATTGACGGATATACCCGGCGTTTCAGCGGTATTTGACAGAGGCTTCGTTACTTACAGCAATAATGCAAAGATCGAGCAGTTAGGGGTTTCGCCTGATACCATCGAAAAGTACGGCGCTGTGAGTGAAGAAACGGCAAGAGAGATGGTAAGGGGCGTGAAATCAGTCTCGGGCAGCCGACTGGCTATTGCGGCTACGGGGATTGCCGGACCCGAAGGAGGAACGGATGAAAAGCCCGTCGGACTCGTGTACATCGCCGGCGCTTTGGACGACAGAGAAGTCTGCAAAAGGATCTTATTGCGCGGCGGCAGCCGAGGCAGAATTCGCGTTCATGCCGTGCTTAACATGCTGTTTATGGTTTTAAAGTTGATCGGCGAACCGGCAAGCGGTAATGCTTCGAGAGCGTGACTAATCAGGAAGATGTCGCCTATACAGAGAGTTCGATACGGCGGATAAAAAATAAAAATTAATTAATGCAATATATTTACATTAATTCTATTATATGTTATAATGTGCTTGTTAGAGCTGGATTTTATCGGCTTGCTATTAGCAAATATGGAGGGTATTATGGCTGTTATCAATAAGGATGAAAAAGAAAAAGCACTGGAAGCGGCTCTGGCTCAGATACAGAAGCAGTTTGGCAAGGGCGCGATCATGAAGCTTGGGGACGAGGGCGCCAGGTTGAATATCGCCGCCATTCCGACAGGCGCCGTCAGTATAGACATAGCAACGGGCATAGGCGGCGTTCCCCGCGGCAGGATAGTCGAGATCTTCGGTCCCGAATCATCGGGTAAGACGACGCTGACGCTTCACATCATCGCGGAGGCGCAGAAGCTGGGAGGAAAAGCGGCCTTTATAGACGCGGAACACGCGCTAGATCCGGATTATTCAAGACACTTGGGTGTTGATATTGATGAGCTTCTCGTGTCACAGCCGGATACAGGCGAACAAGCTCTTGAAATATGCGAACTACTGGTGAGAAGCGGAGCTATGGACGTCGTAGTTGTTGACTCCGTCGCCGCTTTGGTTCCGAAGGCGGAAATCATGGGCGATATGGGCGACTCCCATGTCGGACTACAGGCCAGACTGATGTCACAGGCCTTGAGAAAGCTTGCCGGCGCTATAAACAGATCCAACGCGTGTGTGATATTCATAAACCAACTGCGCGAGAAGATTGGTGTAGTCTACGGAAATCCGGAAGTGACCACAGGCGGACGCGCCTTGAAATTCTATTCATCCATGCGCATTGAGGTTCGCAAGGTTGAAAACATAAAATCAGGGGATGCCATCCTAGGCGTAAGAACCCGAGCGAAAATCGTAAAGAACAAGGTCGCTCCGCCGTTCAAACAAGCGGAGTTTGACATCATGTACGGAGTGGGGATTTCCAAGGAAGGCGACCTGTTGGATTCCGCCGTTAACGCGAAGATAATAGATAAGGCGGGCGCCTGGTACAGCTTCGACGGAGTCAGGATAGGGCAGGGCAGAGAAAATGTCAAGACCTACCTAAAAGAAAACCCGGACACGATGGAAAAAGTAGAAAAACTTGTAAAAGCGACTATAAATACATCCGCCGGAAATACAGACGCAGCCGAACCCAAGGGCGTATTATTCGATAACGACATCCGGGCGGATGAAGACGGCGTTGTCATTGAGTGATCATTGACTTCATTGACTTCATTGACTTCATTGAGTGATCATTATCTGAGTTAAATTGACTTATTGACATTAATCGTAACTTGTGTTATGATTATGAACGGTGACGTCTTCGGATGCAATGTGTGACTATACGTCGCATTTGATTTGATAATTTAGACGCCGCCGCAGGTGTTTCGATTTTGCATTTTTTCGCGGCTTCGGCCGCAATGAAAAACGGACAGCGGAAGAATGCGGCAAAGCCGTATGTTGTACGAAGCAAAATTGAATCGTAAGCCGCGCAGAACGGGTTCAAATGCCGAAAGGGTACTTATAAAAAGTCCCTAAAAGCTACCTGTATGGCGAGACTGGATAGAGGAGGTAAATTTAATAATGTACGCAATAATCGAAACAGGCGGGAAGCAATACCAGGTGGAGCCGGGTACTGTTTTTCCGATCGAACGGCTTAAGGTCGAACCGGGCGAAACGATCGAGTTCGACAAAGTGCTGTTTGTGAATGACGAGGGTTCGTTCAAGATAGGAACGCCTTATCTTGAAACCGCAAAGGTGTTCGGAACCGTTATTGAAAACGGAAAGCACCCGAAGGTGATCACCTTCAAGTTCAAATCAAAGAAGGACTATAGAAAGAAGCAGGGACACAGACAACCGTATACATTGGTCGAGATCGGTTCCATGATCGTTGACGGTAAGGAAACGGTATTTAAAAAGGACGACAAGGCTGCGGTAAAGGAAGCTTCAAAGGACTTTGATCTCAATGAAGACAAGACCGAGAAGGCCGGGGATATAGAAAGCAAGAGCGCGGAGATCAGCGTAAAGGACAGCAAGAGCGCGTCTTCAGAGGACAAAGCAGGCAAGAAATCAGCTGCCAAGTCCGCGAAGACCGGCAAGACTGCGGGCGCGAAAGAGGAGGAATAAGCTATGGCAAGTAAAAAGGGCGTAGGAAGTTCTAAGAACGGCCGCGAAAGCGAGTCGAAACGTCTTGGAGTTAAAAGAGGCGACGGGCAGTATGTGAGCGCCGGGAGTATTCTCGTAAGGCAAAGAGGTACAAAATTCCATCCCGGAAACAATGTCGGCATCGGGGGCGACGACACTCTTTTCGCGAAGGTAGACGGAGCTGTAAGATTTGAAAGATACGACAAGAAAAGAAAGCAAGTAAGCGTATATCCGAAGGAAGCTTAATCCGTGTTCTTTTTGTCGATGTATCTTTGCGGCGTGAAATAAGAAATAATCAGCCCCTATGCGAATAGGGGTTTTTTCATGTAGACAAGCTCAGGAGCTTGCCTATAATAGTTAAGCGAGATGATTTAATGTTTGTTGATAAAGCGAAAATAACAATAAAGTCAGGCAAGGGCGGCAACGGCGCGGTTTCTTTTCGCCGGGAGCCTTTCGTTCCTGACGGCGGACCTGACGGCGGCGACGGAGGCAAGGGCGGCGACGTCATTTTCGTTGCCGATAAGAGTCTGCGGACGCTGATGGACTTCAAGTATAAGAAGCTCTTTGCCGCAAAAGACGGTCAGGACGGAATGAAGCGAAAAAAATTCGGCAAAGGCGGCGAGGATCTCACGATAAAGCTTCCGCCTGGTACAGTTATCATTGATGATGAGACAGGACTCGTCATGAAGGATCTGCTTGAAAACGGCGACGGATTTACCGCCCTTAAAGGCGGGCGGGGCGGGCGCGGGAACGTCAACTTTAAAACATCAGTTCGTCAGGCGCCCAACTTTGCCGAAGCGGGCGGGGTTTCTAAGGAACGCAAAGTGATACTGGAACTCAAACTGATAGCGGATGTGGGGCTTGCCGGATTTCCCAACGTGGGTAAGTCTACCTTATTGTCAGCAGTAACCGGCGCTGCGCCTAAGATCGGGAACTATCATTTTACGACTACATCGCCGAACCTCGGCGTTGTGGAATTATATGACACGAGTTTTGTTATAGCCGATATTCCGGGTCTTATTGAAGGCGCTCACAGCGGTGCGGGCTTAGGGCTTGATTTTTTGAAGCATATTGAGCGTACGAAGCTGCTTATACATGTAGTGGATGTTTCAGGGCTGGAAGGCAGAGACCCATTTGAAGATCTCCAGAAGATCAATGCCGAGCTTGAATCATTTACGGTAAACTTATTACGTAAACCGCAGATCATAGCAGCGAACAAGATCGATCTCGTGGGGGAAGACAGCGAGATTTACATTGATTTTAAAAAGAAAGCGGAAGACTTGAATTACCGGGTATTTCCTATATCCGCCGCTGCCAGATTAGGGCTTACTGAGCTTATAAACGCGGCGGCCGGTGAATTAGCTGCGTTGGAGCTTGAATCCGAAGAGAATGAAAGCCATGAATATTTTGATTTCACGCAACTGGAAAATGAACCGGGATATAAGGATATTAACATTTCAAAGGACGGCGAGGTTTATGTGTTGGAGGGCGGACAGCTTTTGAAGATTTTCAATTCCACGAACTTCCAGGATATGGGCTCTCTGCGCTATTTATACAAATATCTCGAAAACCGAGGGGCTATAAGCAGTCTTAAATCAATCGGGCTGACTGACGGCGATACGATAAGGATTCGTGACTATGAGTTCGAGTATTATGATGAATGATCTGTTGTTTTCCGATGAAAAACTCAAGCATGTAAGAGAAACCTGTCTGGAGATGCTCAAAGCCAATAAATCACCAGAACATGTTATTAGGCATTGCACGGCTGTGGCGGAAATCGCGGGACGCCTTGCTTTGGCGCTCATTGATGTAGGGATCGAACTTGATATTGAGCTAGTGATACGCTCAGCTATGCTTCATGATATAGCCAGAACCGAACTCGAACACGCTAAGGTAGGTGCGGATATCCTGAGAGGGGCGGGACTCGCGGAGGCCGCGCTGATTGTCGAGCATCATATGACTCACCATTTTCCTGAGGATATTGAATCGTTTACAGAACTCGACCTTGTGTGTATCGGGGATAGAATGGTTCGTGAAGACGTCTTCGTAGGCTACGAGAAGCGGATGAACGACGTTCTCGCTAGATATGCGGACGATACGGATATAGTGACGCGGATAACTCAGGATGTGGAGAGAAGCAGGCGGATCATCGGACTGATTGAAGAACGCCTCGAAATGCGAATCGAGCAGCTTTTGGGCTTTCCTCCGCCGGAGCTGGATTCGTTCCTGTTGCAGGTTGAAAAACCCGGAAGATATGCGGGCGGCGAGCAGAATTCGGTGAAAAAAGATGTTTCGGCGGTTGAGATCAGGTTCGGCCTGGCTTTCCCCGATCTGTATGAGATAGGCATGTCGTGGCTCGGTATTCAAATCCTTTATCATCTGCTTAACAGCTTGGATTATGTCTTTTGCGAACGCGTGTTCGCGCCTGCCGCCGACATGGAGCGTCTTATGAGGACGAACGGCGCGCCATTGTCCACCATTGAGACCAAGACTGCGGTACATTCTTTGGATGTACTCGGTTTTACATTGCAATACGAACTTTCATTTACGAATATAATCAATATGCTCGAACTCGCGGACATACCGCTGCTGAGCCGTGACCGCGGCGCGGAGTTTCCGTTGTTGATTGCGGGGGGACCCTGCGCTTTCAATCCGGAACCTGTCGCAGACTGCTTCGATATTATATTCATAGGAGACTGCGAAGAATCGCTGCCTGAATTCTGTGAGCTGTACCTCAGTCACAAGCATAAGGGTTTTGATAAACAAGGCTTTCTCAAGGCTGCCGCAACTATTCAAGGGATTTATATTCCATCGTTTTACGCGCCGAACTACGATGAGAGCGGGAACTTTACAGGACTTGATATTTTGAACCCCGCCGCGCCTGAGAGAATCAAGAAAAGGACTGTGGCAAATCTTGATAGAACCTTTATACCGGACGCACCCATAGTACCGCTCATAGAAACCGTTCATGACAGGGCCGCCGTTGAAATATTCAGAGGGTGTACGCGCGGCTGCCGATTCTGTCAGGCCGGTATGATATATAGACCGGTCAGGGAAAGGACACAGACAAGCATACAAAACGCTATAGAAATGCAGCTTAAAAATACGGGACATGATGAGGTTTCCCTGCTGTCTTTATCCACCGGCGATTATTCGGGACTCGAAATACTCGCAACACGCTTGGCTGAGTATTGCAGGCGTGAAAATGTCGCCTTGTCCATACCTTCTTTGCGCCTGGATTCTTCTTCACTGAAGATACTTGAGGATATTCAAAGCTATAAAAAGACCGGATTGACGTTCGCGCCCGAAGCGGGCAGTCAGAGGCTGCGGGATGTTATAAATAAGACCATCACGGACGATGAAATACTCGGAGCGGTGAGGGAAGCCGCAAGTCTGGGATGGAAGCATATAAAGTTCTATTTCATGATAGGTCTTCCTACAGAGACCACAGAGGATCTGGACGCTATAGCGGACATCGCCAGGCGCGCTATGCAGGCGGCGGCAGGCTCAAGAGAGAAGGGCGGCATGCATTTCTCCCTTACTGTCAGTGTTTCGAATTTTGTGCCTAAACCGCACACGCCGTTTCAATGGGCGGCTCAGGATAGTCCCGACACGCTTCTTGAGAAAAATCTCTACTTAAAAGATAAGATCTCGAAGCTGAAGGGTGTGAAATTTCAATACCACGACACCAGAAGCAGCCACATCGAAGGCTTGCTGGCAAGGGGCGGCAGGGAACTTTTGAAACTTATAATCGGCGCGAGCAGGCGCGGATGTAAGTTTGACAGCTGGCATGAACATTTCAATTATGAATTGTGGATGGAGGCTGCCGGTGAGAGCGGCCTTTCAGCCAAAACAGACGCCATAGACATAAACGCCGCCTTGCCATGGGATCATATAGATACCGGTGTCAGGAAATCGTTTTTAATAGCAGAATGGGAGCGCGCCGCCGCCGAGCGGCAGACCCCGGATTGCCGCAAGTTCTGTATGAATTGCGGGCTTGATTGCAAGAGGACAAACAGGGCATACGAAGATGAAATACCTTATTAAGTTCGAAAAAAAGAACATGATGATCTATATTTCACATCTGGATACGCAGCGCTTGTTTCACCGTACAATGAAGCGGGCACGCTTGGATTTAAAGTATTCAACCGGATTTAATCCGCATCCCAAGTTGAGCTTCGCGCAGCCGCTTTCGCTGGGACATTC
Organism: Eubacteriales Family XIII. Incertae Sedis bacterium; assembly: GCA_031264295.1. Classification (GTDB taxonomy): domain Bacteria; phylum Bacillota; class Clostridia; order Peptostreptococcales; family Anaerovoracaceae; genus JAISED01. Next base: position 32,642 of record JAISED010000030.1, read on the forward strand.
TTCAGTTTCCGAATATGCGGAGTTCGAAACCCAGGAGATAAGACTGCAGCCGCATGAGGTCAAGGAACGCTTAAATAAGATGCTGCCGGATGGTTTTAAGGTTGTCGAAGCGTGGATATTGCCGCAGGATAGCAAGTCCGCCGCGGCGCAGGTTGCTGCGGCGAAATACCACATTGAAATACCATTCTTCTTTTCGTATATGAGTGCGATTATGGAATTTTTTGAAAATGAATCTATAATCGTCAATAAAAGGAACAAAAAGAACGGCAGTGTGGAGAGTAAGAACATCAGACCGCAAATAATCAGTTTAAAACCCGTAATGGTTGACAATAGCAATATTATGTTAACTACGTCGCTGCACTGCGGCAGTGCGTCCAATCTCAATCCTGAAGTGATGCTGGAAAGCTTTTATAAATGCAGCCGCAAAGCATATGACAGAAACGCGGTTAAGATCGAGAGGGTGGCCATACTTGGCTGGAATAATGAGGAACTCCTGCCGCTGGAGTATATATGCAAAGGAGACTTCTAAAAAAATCCTCGCCGGATGACATAACGCAGGTTTCCGGAGCTTGCCTATTCAAACGCGGCGTTTGAACGACGGAAGCATGAAAATATAATGAAATTTAATAACATATATTGACATATTATGAAAAATATTGTATCGTAGACCTTGCAGAGTATTTCTTAGAGAAGTGAGGTGTCGGTATGAATGTTGAATCTGTGTTAAATATTGTTTTACGGTATCGCGGAATTTTGATCAAGGCGCTTATTGCGGCCTTGATCCTTACTTGCGCGGTAATAACCTATCTTGGCAAGATGGATAATGAAAAGGCTATCACTGTGATTGACGGCGCCGCTTACGGTATGGATGAAAACGGTTCCGACGGCGATGAAACGGCAAACGGCAGAAACGCGACGGCAAACGGTAGCGGAAACGGGACAGCAAGCGGAAACGGGACGGCGGATGGCGGCGGGATGAACGGCGGCGGTGTGAACAGCGGAAACGGTGCGGCGAATGGGAGCGGCTTGGGCGGCACGGATGGGGCTTCGGCTGAGGGCGGGGCTTCAAGCGATGGAAACACCGGGCAGAACGGCGCAGAGGTTCCGGCGCGAACTATTGTAGTAGACGTATCCGGCGCGGTAAACAATCCTTCGGTGTTCATACTGAGTGAAGGCAGTCGTGTCTATGAGGCGCTGGAATCCGCGGGTGGGGTTACCGGCGACGCCGATATGAGAGATATAAACAGGGCGACGGTTCTGAGCGACGGCGATAGGCTCTATATTCCGACAAGGGCGGAAACCACCGAGACCGCGGCGCTTCCGGCTTCGGCGGGCAGAGAAAAAAGCGTCGGTTTATCATCGGGCGCGAAGGCTTCGGAAGACGCAAGTCCGTCAAACGGGGGACTCATAAATATCAATACCGCCGATTCACAGACCTTGCAGCAGTTGAACGGCGTAGGACCCTCGACCGCCGAGAAAATCATAGAATACAGAAATGCCCATGGAGCATTTAAGCGTATAGAAGACATTCAAAACGTCAGTGGTATCGGCGCCAAAACATTCGAAAAACTCAAAAGTAAAATAACAGTTAGTTGACGGAGGTTGCAACAGCATGGTTTCAAAAGAAAAATTGGATAGGATCAACGCATTGGCGCGGAAATCAAAACTCATGGCTCTGACGTTAGAAGAGAAAGAAGAGCAGCGCAATCTTCGTTTAGAATATCTTGAAAATTTCAGAAGGAACTTTAAAGATCAACTTGAACACATACATATAGCCGATGATGGTGAAGACGAGGATTTCTAAAGGGTTTCAAAAACTCTGGCTCCATGCGGGCGATCTTTTCCCCATCGGGCGTCATAACGGAGGCCGCGAGTGAGGCGCGAGCAGGCTGATGCGCAGGCATAAAAAGTTTGTTTATTTTTTCGGAATTGCTGGTATATATAATCGACCATACGACTATAACATATTAAGGGTATTCATAAAAACCCCGCCGGAAGTCACACGCTAGGTTTTTAGAGGTTCCCTAAAGGAGTGGGATATGAAACGACAAGTATACCTGGACTATTCCGCGACTACGCCTGTCAAAGAAGAAGTTCTAGAAAAAATGATACCGTATTTTACACAGAGTTTTGGAAATCCTTCAAGTCTTTACACGATAGGACAGAACTCGAAACAGGCGATAGCAGAGGCGAGAGAGCAGGTCGCCGCCCTTATCGGCGCGGATTCGAAGGAGATTTATTTTACTTCATCCGGAACCGAAGCTGACAACTGGGCTGTAATAGAAGCGGCTGAAGCGCGAAAAAACAAAGGAAATCATATAATAACCAGCAAGATTGAACATCATGCCTTGTTACATTCGGCCGAATATCTGGAAAAACGCGGATTCGACGTGACTTATATAGGGGTTGACGACAAAGGATTCATCGATCTGGATGAGTTGGAAGCAGCGATAACGGATAAAACCATACTGATCAGCATCATGTACGCAAACAACGAGGTTGGAACCATAGAACCCGTCTCTGAGATCGCGGCAATCGCGAAAAAGCATGGCGTTTTATTCCATACTGACGCGGTTCAGGCCTTGGGGAACGTTCCCATTGATGTTCACGCCATCGGAGCCGACATGATGTCGGTATCCGCGCACAAGATTTACGGGCCTAAAGGCGTTGGGGCTTTGTATATCAGGAAAAGCCTTGCCTTGCCGAGTCACATTCACGGCGGAGGCCAGGAAAACAAGAAACGTGCGGGTACTGAGAATCTGGCAGGCATAGTGGGTTTTGGAGCTGCTGCCGAACTGGCGGCAACGAACTTAGACGGGCATATCGAAAAAGTGACAGCCCTGCGCAACTATTTTATCGACAGGGTATGTAAGGAAATACCGGACGTGTACGTAAACGGCGATATTTTACGGCGTCTTCCGGGCAACGCGAACATCACGTTTGAATATATAGAGGGCGAAGCCCTTCTGCTTTTAATGGATCTTGACGGCGTGGCCGTTTCCACAGGCTCGGCGTGCTCTTCCGCGTCGCTTACGCCGTCGCACGTACTTACGGCTTTAGGGATTCCAGCAGAAATAATACACGGATCTCTGCGATTTACAATAGGAGATTTTACCACAAAAGATGATTTGGATTATACCGTTGAACATCTGATTAAAAACGTTGAAAAACTCAGACGGATTTCATCGGTGTCGAAAGAGAAAGGTTGGCAAGCATATGGCGTTGTATAATGATACAGTAATATCACATTTCACAAATCCCCACAATGTCGGCGAATTACTGGCGCCGGACGGTGAGGGTACATACGGCAGTCCCGTATGCGGGGACATGATGAAGATATCTATCAAGGTAGAGAATGAGGTCATAGTCGACGCGAAGTTTAAAACATTCGGCTGCGGTTCCGCTATTGCATCTTCCAGCGTAGCCACAGATATGATAATAGGCAAAACCGTGGAAGAGGCGCTGAAGGTCACGAATAGAGATGTACTCAACGAGCTGGGCGGACTGCCCGCGATCAAGATACATTGCTCGGTTTTGGCCGACCACGCGATACGTTCCGCCATATACGATTACGCCAAGAAAACCGGGAAGCATTATGCCGGACTGGATGGATTTAACCCCGACGCGGACGCCGAAGACAACGATCACGGCTGCGATATGGAGAATCAATAGGAGGGTGCGGCGAAGCAAGTAAGGCCGCTGCTGTGGCGGCGCGGTTGACGGATGATTATAGTAAAAACGGCGAAGAGAGAATGCTTCGCCGTTTTTTCATAGTAAGCTTTCATAAATCACCACAAAAATTATGCTTTGATTGTGTTGCTTAACAATTGATAAATAAGACCTATTCACCTATTTCGATTCTTCACACCTATTTTGAATTTTAAAAGTTACTATTACGAAACCTCCCCAGGATTGAGTCAAAAGTGGGCATAGCAAACAAACCCATATTGGGTCTCGTAATTATATCATTATAACCGTAATCCATCCCAAACTTGCGCCGACAG
>JAISED010000058.1 GCA_031264295.1 Eubacteriales Family XIII. Incertae Sedis bacterium
ATGCAGAGAACGCGCGGTTGCGCGAACAACTCCTTGCATTCCAAACGCAGCACGGTAGGGGCTGACGATAATCATGCGGGCACATCCACATGCAGGATATCCGGGATTACCGAATCTTCTACCTTTCCATACGCAAAATTCGGTATGCGTAAATAGTATCGTTACTCATATCATACCGAATGCCTCAAAATGTGTAACAAATATCTATTATGGATAAGTATATAGAGAACATCATGCGCTCCCCCTAATTCGCGTAAATCGACCAATAATGCAATTTTAACAAGATAATGTTCAAAAAACTCAAAAGCAATGCCTTTCAAGAAATAAATGGCAGCAATTGACTTGGCATAACTTGACTTTGAATTCTTTTATGCTATACTAATATTGCATTTTTCAACATAACGAACGCACCGAATACGGAAAACAAATTGTGTCGCCACTGGCGACACAATTTATGGAGACATATGGATGTAGGGCATTTGCTTACCTAAACAGTGGAGATCTGATGGGTGAATACAGCGAATGTTGGTGGTAGCAAATGGCTATAAATGGAAAAGGGCTTGCTTGGATCCTCATTGCTACAGTGGGATTCAGTGTCATACCTATTATTGCGAGCATGGGTTTTGCTGAAAATTATACTCCGGTTACATTGCTGTTCTACCGATTTTTTATTGCCGGTATTGTATTCCTAATTTATTGTGTGCTCTCGCGGAAGAAAATTGCTCTACAGGATAAAAGTACGGTTGTTGCGATGTGCACGGCGGGCGGCCTCTACAGCATACAATGTATTTTTTTCTTTTCGGCCTTTCAATATATATCCTCTTCAGTGGGAGAAATCGTGTACCACTGTTATCCCTTGTTTGTGCTGCCGCTTGCCGCAGTATTTTTGCACGAGAGCCTTACTGCGCAGAAGATATTCGGCGTCGTTTTAGCGGTTGCGGGGACTGCCGTTATTCTGTACTCTCCATGGGAATTGGCTGAAATCAAGGGGATTGTCTACGTTTTTGTAAGCACCTTTACCAGTTCTTTTTATATGGTTTTCACGAAGAAGTATCTTGGAAGTATAGATTCGGCGGCGCTTACAATGTATCTGTGTTTCGTATGCGCCGCCGTCTATTTTGTTTACGGACTCATGAAGGGAGAATTGGCGGCGCCTACGGGTTACAAAGCTTTCGTTTATATCGGTATACTTTCTTTTTGGTCTACAATTGTGGGATTCTTTGCCTTCATGAAGGCGATATCACTTCTCACCGCAGGGCAAGTGTCAGTATTTTCGTTGTTAGAGCCTGTGTTTACAGTTACGCTAGCCTACATCATGTTAGGGGATAAGTTGGCGGCGCTGCAAATTGCAGGCGCCCTTGTAATTTTAGCAGGTATAATCATATACGATCGCGCATAAAGACAGAAGATGTTAACCTATAATGTGGTCTCATAAAGATTGATTTTGATTGGCGCCCGGACGGGATTTTGATTGGCGCTCGGCGGGGCTTGACACAATAGGCGTAATGCAGTATTTTATATTTAGGGATTAATACTAAATTCAGTATAAATATTCGTAAGACAGAATAAAAGTCCCTGCCGATAATGAAATGGAGATAAGCGTGAGGGAAATACAAAGTTCACATATAAGCGACGCGGTGGAGCGTCTTTGCTTAAAGGCCGCCTTCGACTTAGGCGATCCGGTGGAAGAACGCATTCGCGCGTTTGCGAAGCGTGAAGAATCGGAATTCGGGAAGTATATTTTCGGTCAGATACTCGAAAATATAGATTATGCTAGGAATGAGCAGATCGCCATCTGCCAGGACACGGGTTCTGTGATTCTGTTCGTCGATGTCGGGCAGGATCTTCATATATCAGGCGGTGATCTGATCGGCGCATTGAACGAGGGCGTGAGGCGGGGCTACATGTCCGGCTATTTGAGAAAGTCCATCTGCTCCGACCCTGTTTTCGACAGAAAAAATACCGGCGACAACACCCCTGCGGTCATACACACAGAGATCGTGGCGGGTGACAGATTGAAGATCGCTATTTTACCCAAGGGCGGCGGCAGTGAGAATATGGGGACATTGAAAATGCTGCTCCCTTCTCAAGGTCTTAACGGCATCAAGGAGTTTGTTTTACAGTCTGTGATCGACGCCGGCGGCAACCCCTGCCCCCCGATTATCGTTGGAGTCGGGATAGGCGGGAGTATGGACAAAGCGGCATATCTGGCAAAGAAGGCATTGACAAGGGAGATCGGTCTTCCAAATCCAAACCCCGATTATGCAAATCTGGAAGATGAACTGCTTGAAGCTATTAACGCCACCGGGATCGGTCCCCAGGGATTGGGCGGCAGGATCACGGCGCTTGCTGTCCACATAGAATACTTTCCTACGCATATAACACAACTCCCTGTGGCGGTTAATCTGAACTGCCACGCGGCGCGATACGCAGAGATCCTGCTATAACGGAGAATGAAATGGATATTACAGGGATTAAACAGATCTCCGTGTCACTGTCGGACGAGGTTCTTGACTTAAATGACACCCATAGAATGACAAAGATTAAACATGTCGCCGCTCCCCTATCGGATAAGAATGTCCTTGACTTAGTGTGCGGAGATATGGTATACTTGAGCGGTGTAATATACACAGCTAGGGACGTCGCTCATAAACGGATGCTGCAAGCCATGGACGAGGGTCTTGACCTGCCCTTTGATATAAACGGGCAAGTGCTGTACTATGTAGGACCTTGCCCGGCGAGACCGCCCAGACCTTTCGGTTCCTGCGGCCCAACTACAAGTTTTCGCATGGACGCGTACACGCCCGCACTGCTTGACCGTGGGCTTCGAGGCATGATAGGCAAGGGACGGCGCTCGCAGTATGTCGTCGACTCCATGAAGAAAAACGCGGCTGTATACTTCGCGGCGATAGGCGGCGCAGGCGCCGCTATTTCCCGAACAGTGAAGAAAGCCGAGATAGTCGCATACGAAGACCTCGGTCCCGAAGCTGTTTATAAACTCGAAATCGTGGACTTCCCGTGCATCGTGGCCATAGACAGCGCAGGCGCGGATCTTTACGAATTCGGACCCGAATTATACAGGAAATAACTGGAACACAAACATAGGGACAATCAAAATGATAAAAATGCTATTGATATGCTTTGGATTCTTTTTTCTCGCTGTAGGCGCGGTAGGTATCGTCGTTCCGATATTGCCCACAACGCCGTTCTTGCTGCTAACAGGACTTTGTTTTGCCAAAAGCTCCGAAAAATTCCATAATTGGTTCATCCAAACATGGTTATATGACAAATACCTGCGCGCTTATATGGATAAACGCGCGATACCCGCCTCTTCGAAAGCTCGTATACTGATCACGGTGAGCATACTGCTTGCTGTGGCGATGTACATCGCGGATAATGTTTACGCGCGAATTGTAATGTGCATAGTGCTGGCCGGTCATTACTACTATTTCCTGTTCCGCGTAAAGACCGCCCACCCTCGTTCACATGCCGCTTCAAAGGATGCGTTCCCGCAGGATGTGTCACGCAGTGCGGCATCCGCGCACGACGAGCTACTCATCACGGCATCCGCGCACGACGACCGGCTCACTGCGGCGTCCGCGCACGACGACCGACTCACCACGGCGTCTTCGCACGACGACTGACTCGCCGCAGCGGCCGGGCTCCATCTCCTAACATACGCTTCCCGGCGACCGGGCGCCATCTCGCAAGATACGCTTCCCGGCGGCCTGGCGCTATCTCCCAACCGTCCAGCCTAAGCTCTCCTTCTGTATAGTGTACATACGCGCGAACGGCCCCTCCCCGGCGATAAGTTCATCGCCCGAGCCTTCCTCTACCATCCTGCCGTTTTCCAAGACGATGATCTTGTCAACGTCCAGTACCGTGCGCAGACGATGCGCTATTACAATGACCGTTCGCCCGCGCGTCAACTCCGAGATCGCTTCCTGAATCAGCGTTTCATTTTCCGGGTCAAGGCTGGCAGTAGCTTCATCAAGCAATACAATAGGCGCATCCTTCAAAAGCGCCCTGGCGATCGAAATACGCTGCCGTTCGCCGCCTGACAGCGTAGAGCCGTTCTCTCCGATTACCGTCTCATATCCCTCCGGCAATTCCCGTATAAACTCTTCGCACCGCGCCATCCGCGCAGCCGCAAACACCGCCTCGTCTGTCGCGTCCTGTTTTCCTATCCGAATATTGTTCATGACCGTATCGTTAAACAACGTCACATCTTGAAATACAAAGCCCATGTACTTCATCAACTGTTCAGGTTCTATCTCACGAATATTCTTCCCTCCTATCCGGATTTCCCCTTCTCTTACATCCCAAAACCTGGCAATCAGACGTGAGAGCGTTGTTTTACCGCTGCCCGACGCCCCCACAAGTGCAGTCACACTGTTTTGTGAAAGCACTGCGCTCACATCGTGAATCACATCATTGTCATTGTAGGCAAAGGAAATGTGATCGAGTTCCACCGTGAAATCTGTCAGATCCACATCCGCGTCGCCGGTCATCAGCGCTTCCTTCCTAAGGCTCTGCATACGCTTTGTCGAAATCAACATATAGAAAAATTCCGGGAACAGCGTCAGCAATACGATGAGCGGCGAGTAGATTTTAGCGCTGATCACCATGAATGTCAGAAGTTTTATCATGGATATATCCCCATTCGTCAGCAGGGCGACGCCTACAAGCGTTACAAGCCCTATGCCGACCTGAAGAATCATCATACTGAGTGTTATACACATGCCTGCGATCCCCTCGAACTTGATCGCCTCTCGCATCATACTGCGCAATGCGCCTTCCAGAGCCTTCGACTGCTCCCCATACAGACCAAAGCCCTTTACAACCTTAATCCCCTCCAGATATTCCTGTACTTGTTCAGCCACATTTAGTTTAGCCTGAACATGGCGCTCCCCGAATTTCCCCTGTATCCCTTTAGTCAGCAGCACAAGTCCGAAGGCTACCGGCATCGCGGCAAAGAGCGCTACCGACATGCGCCAGTCATAAAAAGCCAGTGCCGCACATACGAAGACGACCGTGATCACCTCCGCGAACAGACCCGGCACGACATGGCTCATGGTATGCTCAATAGACGCGCAGTCTCCCATTATGTTTGTCGTCAGCTCGGACAAATCCTTGCGGTTAAAAAAACTCAGCGGCAGTAAGCGGATGCGCTCTGCCACCTCTACCCTGATCTTCTCCGATTCACTATAAGCCACAGTATAGGTTTTACGGTACTCGTTTCGATAGGCCAGGAAATACAACACCGCGGCGCCCACACCGCAAGCCAGGCATATCCACAGCTTATTGACGTCGGGCTTTCCTCCGTACATAAGCGGTGCAAGCAGAACGGTCATGATCTGAATGATGACGATAAAGGGCAGCAAGAGTGAAAGATTCGTTAAAATACACGCAAAAACCCCGCGCTTGAAATCCTTATATCCGTTTTCCGATAAACCCAAAAGCGTATTAATCCTGAACATTTTCCGCCTCCTTATCTTCCCCATTCGGCGAGGCCTCACAGCCCGTATCCGCGCCGGCCTTCCGCTTGCCGCCCGCGCCGTCGGTTTCCGCCTCCTCTCGTGCCAAGCTCCAGTTCACCGCACTGCTGTATTGCTCCCACATACGGCTGTATCGTCCCCCTGCGTCTACCAATTCCTCATGTCCGCCCTCCTCAACAACGCGCCCCTTGTCGACCACCACTATCTTATCAGCGCCTCTCACTGTTGACAGCCGATGCGCAATAATGATCACCGTCTTTTCTTTCATCAATTCACTTATGGCAAGCTGTATTTTCTGCTCATTTTCAGGGTCGGCAAAGGCAGTCGCTTCGTCCAATACAAGTATAGGGGCATTCTTTAAGATCGCCCGCGCTATAACAATCCTCTGCTCTTCGCCGCCGGAAAGGTGTACGTTTTTCGCTCCGATAACAGTGTCATATCCGTCCGGCAGCCGTGAGACGAATTCGTGGCATTGCGCGGCGACGGCGGCGGCGATCGCCTGCTCACGCGTCGCGTTTCTATCGCCTATGAGAATATTGTCCAGAATACTCTGCTTAAACAGGAATACGTCCTGGAATACAAAGCCCACTACAGACATGAGATATTCACTCGACATCTTCCTTATGTCCACACCGCCTATTTTGATCGCCCCTTCCGCTACATCGTAAAAACGCGGAATCAGGTGAGCAAGCGTCGTCTTGCCGCTGCCCGATGGTCCTACCAGCGCGGTAATCTCACCCTGCCGCGCAGCAAGGTTCACATTCGACAATGCGACCGCTTCGTTTTCATCGTTATATGTGAATGTAACATTTTCAAAAGAGACGCTGTACGTGTCAGTGGTTTGGGGGTTTTCGGCCTCGGGCAGCGGGGAAATATCCAATATGTTATCCATACGTTCAATGCCGTCCGCTATCTGCCTTCCTGTCTGCGACACGTACAAGAGCTTTGTAAATGAAGTAGACAATGAAAGCGTAAATATGAGATAGAATAAGACCGCCAGCACAAAATCCCCATAGTCGTCGGCTCCGCCCAGCAGCAGTATTACAACAGGGAGCAAGAAAAGATAGACATGGTTTATAATAGCCATGAATAGTTCCATGAAGGTCTCGAAGGCCATTGTATAGTCGATCACAAAGCGCCCGTAATTCACGATCGTTTCATGGAACCTGCGGAAAGAAAACAGCGTTTGGTTGAATGCCTTTACCACTGAAATGCCGCGTACATACTCGACAGCCGCATTATTCATATCTTCCAGAGCGCTTTGGTATTTCTCTATAAATACCTGCGACGCCTTGTTCCCATATGCAAGCATTTGAATACCGTAACTGAGTATTATCGGCACAAGGCTTGCCAGACCCAATCGCCAATCGAACACAAATAGAATTATCAGCGTGATGATCGGCATGGCTATAGAACCCGCCAAATCCGGCAGTTGATGCGCAATAAACCCCTCCAGCTTCTCAATATTCTCATCTACGATTTTTCTCAATTTACCTGTAGAGTTTACGCTGTGAAAACCCAGCGGCAGAGATGCGATATGGCGGGTGAATGCGAGTTTCAAATCATACAATGACGTAAACGCCGCCACATGGGAAAACATCAATGCCGAAAAATTCAGCACAATGGCGGCAACAGCGCCTCCACAGGCCAGCCATCCCAGCCTTATCATGAGCGGCGCATCCATGACGCTCAGATCCGGCAGACAAACGACCATCTCCCGAATGATATAATAGATGGCGATATACGGCGAAAATGATACGGCCACGCTGATCACCGAGATTATGCATGAACACAGCACCAGCGTTTTCTTTCTTAAGGCCAGCTGCCAAAGTCTCGCCATGCCTCGCTTACGGGTTTCAGACTTATTCGTTTCCATGGTGCGCACTCCTTCCTATAAGGCTCGTCCCAGAGCGGAGAGCGAAATAGTTACCTTATGCTAACTATTTTATATAAAATATAGCGCTACTTTCCGGCGGTATAGATTCGCCGTACCGCCATACTAATTAGCCTCAGTTAACTACATTATATTCTATACTATTTCCTATGTCAATCTGAATTTTTGCCATATTCCCAAGCAAGTCTTTTATCGCATCGAAGGCGTCAACCACCCAAGGATCGAATTGCCCGCCTTTTCCTTCCATTATGATGTCACAGGCCTCAATATGGCCTATCCCTTTCTTGTAAATCCTGTTGCCCAGCAATGAGTCGTAGACGTCCGCCACCGCCGTAATCCGCCCGCAAAGCGGAATTTCTTCCCCCCTCAGTTTATACGGATATCCGTTGCCGTCATATCGTTCGTGGTGCGACAAGGCTATCATCCTCGCAAACTGCAGAAAATGCTGCGCCGGCGTTCTCATATGCATATTACCGATAACTTCGGCGCCGATAACCGCATGCCGCTTCATGAGAGCGAACTCTTTTTCACTCAACTTTCCCGGCTTGAGCAGTATATTATCGCTTATGGCGATCTTGCCTATATCGTGCAGCGGCGCGGCGCGTTCGATCATTTCGAGATCCGCGTCTGTGAGTTCATCCCCAAAACGCCCTCTTCGCATAAGTTCTCTGCCTATCAGCCCGGCGTATTTGCCTATTCGAGCCACGTGACCTTCCGTGTTTTTGTCGCGGCGCTCTACCAACTCAGCGATCGATATAAGATTACTCTCAGATAGTGACGACGCATCGCCCTCAAGCTGTGCTTGAAAAGCCGCGAACCTGATGTTTAACTCGATCTTATGTTTAAATGTCTCGGTTTCCACAGGCTTGGCGATAAAATCCTTCGCCCCCATTCTCCGCATTCTGACTTCAGCCTCCGCGCCTCTGCTGTCCGTCATAAAAACGATAGGCACGCCGTGAAGCTGAGGGTTCAACTTTAGTTCCGCCATTGTTTCGAATCCGTTCATCCCCGGCATGTCGGCGTCCAATAAGATCAGATCCGGTTTTCTTCGCATACACATCGAAAGCGCGCGAGTACCTGAAGTGGCCAATGCGACGATATATTCATTCGCAAGAATCGCTCCAACGTGTTTAAGGGTAGATATATTATCATCCACCACCAATATCCTTTTCATCTCAATACCCCTTGCATATAATCGAATCTGCAATCAAAACGTCCATAACGCGGATTCGTAGATACCGTTTTTCGTCGCCTGCCCAAACATTTCAAATGAGCAGCGAAAACAGTATAAATTGTTATTTCATTTATATTATACCCTATAAGTTTAAGGTAATCAATAAATTATTGTTTAATAATCAAATTTACAATTTAATATTGGTTTTTGGAAATATATACGAATATTGGTATAGTTTTAAGAGTGTTTTCGCTTTATATCTGACATTTTTTTGGTTTATCTAGATGTATAATGCTATTTTAGTTATATATTACGTTTCATCACCTCCGGAAAGCAGCTGGAATTATATTGGGGGCATCCGAAACATTCAAAGAAATTCGGCGCTTCATCGCGAGCCACCGTAACAAAGCCTTGCTTGCGAAAGAATCCCGGAGCACGGGCGACCAGGAACAAGCTTTTGCCTCCCAGTGTTCCGACCTCTTCGATGGCGGTTCTCAGTAATGCCTCGCCCAATCTCACGCGGCGCAGTTCGGCGTCCACCGCGATCCCGTCTATTATATATTCGCCCTCTCTCAGCGCAAGTACACAAGCGCCGACGAGCTTTCCGCACGCGCCCCGACCCTTATCAACTTCGTCAGGTTTTCCGCACGCGCTACGGCGCCCATCAACTTCGTCAGGTTTTCCGCACGCGCTACGGCGCTCGGTCTCGGGGTCTGCCTCTTCCAGGCGGACTTGCCAGCACTTGATCAGATCCTGGGGCACATCGTCGTTTACAGAAAACTCCAGTTCGTTTTCTATAAAAAACTCTACAAGCGATTCATAATCATCTGTAACTGTAATCTTTGGTAATTCTCTCATTTCCATGTGTATATCCCCTTCCAGCGTACATTCCCGGATGAAATCATCCGCATACGTTTCTGAATCAAATCCGTCCAAGCGCCGCGCGGCTTTACCAGAGCAAGTCGATCATCTCCGCTCTTTGTGTTATTACATTTATCCTTTTCGGCATTACCGAAATATTCAGCGGAAGATTATCCCCTGTTTCACCGTCCATATCCGTCGCAGCAGCCTCATCCGACTCAAGAGAGAGGTTCCCGGTCTGAAAAAAGATCACGTTTTTATTCTCATGATGCTGACCGGTGAGCACATTTATCAGCAGCGGCGCCATCTCCATTATCGGCATTTCCTTGAACAGCAAGACATCCAGCAACCCGTCGTTGATCTGCGCACAGGGTGCAATGCGTCTAAACCCGCCTGCCGATCTGCCGTTCATAACCAACATGAAGAATATATTTTCCTCGCCGCTGAATTCTTCGCTCTTAACTCTTACCCGTAACGGGCGCAGGTTCGGAAGCTCGCTAAAGCCTCTTATGTAATACGAGATCATTCCAAGTGTGCTTTTGATGCCCGGATCCGTCTTCTGACTCACATCTACAATCATACCCATTGCGAGGACGTTGATGAAAAATCGCTCATTCGCAACGCCTACATCGATAGCAGTCGTCTTATCGTCAATGGCGATATTTATCATTTCTTCTATTCTCTGTGGTATGTCGAGGCAGTAGGCGAAATCGTTGGCCGTCCCTGCCGGGAAGACGGCGAGGGGCAGTTCAAGCTTGTTGCGCATCATGGCGTTTACAACAGAACTGACTGTACCGTCGCCGCCGGCTGCTATTATTTTTTTATATTCAGTCAGCTTAATCCTTCGAAGCACATTGTCGATATCCACATGAGCGTCGGCTCTTATCGGCATTATGAACATGTTCTTCTTTTGAAATTCCTTTATAACCCTGTCCAAACTGTCCTTTATGAACCCGTTCCCTGATGATGGATTATAGAACAGCAGGACTTTATCCGGCTTTTTCACACAGATACCTCCTGACTGCCCCGATCAAGAAAAGCGAACCCGCTATGACGATCAGGCCGAATTCGTTTCCTCTGGCTATCGCCGCAGCTGCGGCCTCCCTCGGGTCTGCTATGACCGCGCATTTTTTCCCATTGTTTTTGATCTTCTCGCCGAGTTGTTCCGCCGACAGTTTTCTGTCATTGTCCGGCTCGGTGGCGATATACTCTCCCGCGATCCTATCCAGGTGTTTGAGCATGGCGTCCAGCCTTTTTTCTTTCAATACGCCCATCACTACCAACACCTTTTCCCCCGGATAGAGTTCTGCTACCGTATCGGCAAGAACAGCGGCGCCGGCTTCATTGTGCGCCCCGTCGAGCACCACCTCCACCGCGGGCTTATCAAGAATTCCGGCGGCTTCGACGCATCCGGCGGCTTCGACATGCTCGACGGCTTCGACATGCTCGGCGGCTTCGACGCATCCGGCGGCTTCATCCAAACCCGCCGCGCCGATCTTCAAAATCTCGAATCTGCCCGGTTGCCTTGCGTTCCTCATCCCCGCGCGTATGCCTTCGGCGGTGGTAGTTATCAGCCTTTTCTTCCTCAGAAGGTCGATCACACAGAGGGCGCAGGCGGCATTCCTCACCTGGTGTTCGCCGGGCATCGAGAGCTTTATATCATTATATGCCCTGCCCTCAATATTTATCCAGAACTCGTAGCCATCCGTCGATCTGCGGGTGACGCCGCGCTGCTTCTTTTGCACATCAATGAGCGGCGCTTTCAAGTCATATGCCCTGGCGGCTATGACTGCGGCGGCTCCCTCTTCATCGACAAACATTATCACAGGACAGCCCGTCTTGATAATCCCGGCTTTCTCTGCCGCGATATCCGCGGCGCTCATGCCGAGCCTTTCCGTATGATCCAGCGATATAGACGTTATTACCGATGTTATCGGCGCCTTTATTATATTCGTAGAGTCTCCCGAACCGCCCAGCCCGACTTCGAGCACGAGGAAATCGGCGCCCTTTTCCGCGTAAAACAGAAAGGCTATCGCCGTAAGCACCTCAAACTCTGTAGGCGAATCCATACCTGCGGCAAGCATCTTCTCCGTCTGCTCCATCACGCGCGCCGTATATATTTCAAGCTCATCCCCGGTAATACATTCTCCGTTATATTCAATGCGTTCATAGAAGTCTATCACAAACGGCGATGTATAAATACCTGTGTTATACCCGTGTTCACGCAGAACCGAGTATATATATCTGCATACAGAACCCTTGCCATTGGTTCCCGCAACATGAATACACTTCATCTTATCCTGAGGATCGCCCAGCAATGCCATCAGCGCCGCAATGCGCTCAAGACCCAGCTTGCTCCCAAAACGCTCCAAACTATGTAATACACCTATTGCGGAAGCTCCCTTTTCATTAATCATAAAATTTTCTTTTCCACCATTGCCAGCCGTTCTTTCAGCTTAACCGCCATATCCTCATAATTCGCCAGCCGTTCCCTTTCCGCGTCTACAACAGCAGCCGGCGCCTTCTCAACAAAACCCTTATTGGAGAGTTTCCCGTTAATCCTCGCGATATCGCCTTCCAGTTTTGTTTTTTCTTTTGTAAGTCTGTCAAACTCCGCCTTATAATCCAACAATTCATCAAGGGGTATGAATATCTCCGCGCAGCCCGTAACTGCGGAAGCGGCGTCCGCCGGAGCGTCCTCCCTGCTTCCTATATACATGACCGAGGTCAGCCCCGCCAGATTTCTTATATGCGCTTCTTCCCGCCTGAGCGCGTCCCCGGCGCCTTCCGACGGCATAATGAAGGCTTTAAGCCTTTTAGAAGGCGCAGTCTCGGATTCCGCTCTGATGTTTCGGATACTGCGTATCACCTCCATGGCCTTTTCCAGCCTGGCGCCCGCCGTCTTCCATTCCTCTTCGACTTCGGGGCGCGGCCAGGCTGCTTTTATAAGCAATGCGTCTGCGGCATCCGTCACTCTGCCGGTTCCCGCATCCTCCGCAGTTTTCGCCCCGACTCCGGCCTCTGTGTCCGAATCTGCGGCGCTGCGCGGAAGGAAACTCCAGATTTCCTCGGTTATAAACGGCATAAACGGATGCAGTAACTTGAGCATGTCTTTCAGCACTTTCACCAGTACCGCCCGCGCCACGGCGCTTTCTTCCGCGTCGCCGCCGTAAAGACGGCTTTTCACCAGTTCTATATACCAGTCGCAATATTCGTTCCATATCAGTTCATATATCTTCTGCGCCGCCAGAGAAAGTTCGAACTTCTCCATATTGCGCGTTATCTCATTTACGGCTTCCCCTGCCTTGGCAAGTATCCACATGTCCTCATCTTTGAGTAAGGCTTTGCCGTTATCAGCGGAAATATCGGCGAGAGTTCTGAATTCTCCCGCTTCGTCCCTCAGATTCATTATAACAAACCGCGACGCGTTCCATAGCTTGTTAGCGAAGTTCCTGGCGCCTTCGAGCTTATCCTTCTGGAACCTCATGTCATTGCCTGGAGACGTGCCGACTATAAGCATGAATCGCAGCGCATCCGCGCCATAATTGTCAATAATTTCCAACGGATCAATGCCGTTCCCCAGAGATTTGCTCATCTTCCGGCCTTCGCTGTCGCGCACAAGTCCATGCACGTAAACATGTCTGAACGGGGCTTCCTTCATGACCTCCATACCGGAAAACGCCATTCTCACGATCCAGAAGAATATTATATCGTAGCCTGTAACGAGCACGTCGGTAGGATAGAAATATTCCAGATCCTCTGTCTTATCCGGCCATCCCAGTGTTGAAAACGGCCATAAGGCTGAACTGAACCAGGTATCCAGCACGTCTTCGTCTTGCCTCAGTTTCTCGCCGCCGCATTTCACACAATGTTCGGGTCTCTCTGCGCTGACAGTGACTTCCCCGCAGCTATCGCAGTAATACGCGGGAATTCTGTGTCCCCACCACAACTGTCTTGATACGCACCAGTCCCTGATTTCTTCAAGCCAATGTATGTACACCTTCTCAAACCTGTCTGGTACATGACGCAGTTCCCCGTCCTTTGCCGCCTTTATCGCGGGCGCCGCCAATTCCTTCATACTGACGAACCACTGATCAGAGAGCAATGGTTCTATTACCGTGCTGCAACGATAACATGAACCTATAGGGATCTGCTTTTCTTCCGTCTTGACAAGATATCCCCCGCCTTCGAGGTCTTTCACCCAGGCCTTCCGACAGGTATATCTGTCCATCCCTTTGTATTTCCCGGCGAGTTCCGTCATCAGCGCCTTCTCGTCAATGCATGAAGGTCTCTCCAGTCCATGACGTTCCCCTACTTCAAAGTCATTCTGATCGTGCGCCGGTGTGATCTTGACAGCGCCCGTACCCTTCTCGGGATCCGGATAGGGATCCGCTATGATCGGTATCTCCCGGCCTGTCAGCGGAATTATCACCTTGCTGCCTACCATGTCCTTATACCGCTCATCGGCGGGATGCACGGCTATGGCGACGTCGGCGAACATGGTCTCCGGTCTCGAAGTTGCCACGACGATCCCGTCGCCGCCGTCAACACCCGGATATCTGAAATACCAATACATGCCGTTTTTATCTTCATGCTCGACCTCTATATCTGACAGGGTCGTCCCGCAGCTCGGACACCAGTTGATAAGCCGATTGCCGCGATATATAAGTCCCTTCTCATAGAGGCGCACAAAATATTCACGCACCGCGCGGCTGCAACCCTCGTCCATTGTGAATCGTTCCCTCTCCCAATCACACGAGTCGCCGAGCTTCCTCATCTGGAGCGAGATCTTGCCTCCGTACAGATGCTTCCAATCCCACGCACGCCTTAAAAATTCCTCCCTGCCTATCTCATCCTTGGTTTTGCCTTCCGACGCGAGTATCTCGTCGGCCACCTTTACCTCTGTAGCTATGCTGGCGTGATCCGTTCCTGGCAGCCAAAGCGCACAATATCCTTGCATCCTCTTCCAGCGTGTGAGCACGTCTTGAAGGGTCTGATCCAGCGCGTGCCCCATGTGAAGCTGACCTGTGATATTGGGCGGAGGCATGACAATAGTGAACGGTTTCTTGTTCTTGTCAGGAAGCGCGCGAAAACTGCCGCTATTCAACCAGTTTTCATATATGCGCTCCTCGAAATCCTTTGGCTGATAATTCTTATTAAGATTTGTTTCCATATTAGAAATTCTCCTTCATCTTGTGCCCATTATCACTCTCAATGCTCTGAATCTGCCTGTATCGCGTTTACCAAAGCCATAACCCACGCCTGTGACATTCATCTCAGGCAGAAGGGCGCATTTCGCCTTTAAACCTTTTAGTATACCCAGTCCGGTCGGCGTGACCATCTCAGTGCCCACATCCTCCCCCACTATTCTTATCTCACTGCCTTTCAGCATTTCAAGCACCGCCGGAACCGGCGCCGGTATTATCCCATGGCGGCATTCGATGCTGCCGTGCCCGTCATGTACTGCGGAACACATTATTTCTTCAGGCGCAAGCATGTCTATACATATCGCCGCGCCGACTATATCAATGATGGAGTCAAGCGCGCCGACTTCATGGAATACCACATCTTCAAGGGGCATGTCATGCACGGCAGCCTCCGCTTCGGCGATCACCGTAAATATATCCACCGCCGTCTTCTTAACCCCGGCGTTCAGCGAACTCGTTTCTATCAGTTCGCGTATCTCACGGAAACTGCCGTGGGCGTGTTCGGCGGCGTGAATGTGATCGGTGCCGCGATCGTCGTGGCCGCCGCTGGCGTGAACGTGATCGCAACCGTCGTCCCCTTCACCAAATATAAGTACATCCAAGTTAAGCCCCTGTATCCCGCTCATCGCATCCTTTTTTTTGACGATATCATAACCGGCGATCTTCAGTTTTTTAAGCTCCGCCTTCAGCGCCTCAAAGTCCGCGCCTAAATGCACCAGCGCGCCAAGGGTCATATCCCCGCTGATACCCGCCGAGCAATCGAAGTACAATACTTTTCCCATATGATCTCACCTTACTTCCGTTCTCTATATCATTCGGTTTCTGTACCCACCTTATTTCCATCCTGCCATCCTCCGGCAGCAGCCTTCCTGCCATCTTCCGGCAGCCGCATTCTCCTCACTTCTTCCCCGACACCATTCTGTTTATCATAGCGGCCAGATATCCCGCGCCGAATCCGTTGTCTATATTCATCACGCTCACCCCCAGCGAGCAGCTGTTCAGCATAGCAAGCAAAGCAGCGATCCCTCCAGCGCCGCTTCCGTAGCCTACACTCGTCGGAACGGCGACGACAGGCTTATCGACGAGTCCGCCGACTACACTGGCGAGGGCGCCCTCCATGCCGGCGACAGCTACCACCGCATCAGCCTTGCGTATTTGCGCCGCTTTGTCAAGCAGCCTATGAATACCGGCGACCCCGACGTCATATATCCGTTCCACAGTAGAACCGTAAAATTCAGCCGTGCACGCCGCTTCTTCAGCCACAGGCAGATCCGCCGTACCCGCCGAGACCACAGCGATTTGCCCTCCCACGAATTCCGGTGGCGCCCGGCGCACTGTTATTATCCTTGCCTGTTCGCAATAGACCGCATCCGGCAGCTTTTCCTTGACTGTCAAAAACATCACGCGTTCCGCCCGCGTACACATTATGGCCGCATTCGTCTCTGCCAACCGTTCCATGATCACCGCCGCCTGTTCGGGCGTTTTGCCCTGACCGAAGACGACTTCAGCATTCCCGCCGCGCAGATTCCTATGCTGATCTATCTTGGCTACACCGATGTCTTCATACGGGAGATCCTTCAATATCTCAAGCGCCTCGGCGGGCGCCCTAATCCCGGCAGCGACATCATTCAATATATTTTCAAGAAATTTGCCGTCCAATTTCAGCCTCCGCACTGCATTCGCCGCTGTCTCAGCGGCGATCTTCCTCCGAGCCGTTCACACCCAACGGACAGTCTCGCCGCAGTCACATATTCGGCAACCGTGAGTATGACTCGTTCACGTCCCCGCACCGATCACATCTCTTGCGGCAACAATCATTATCCCCGCAGTATATCCGACACGCGGGCGTAGATCCCATCTGCAAGCGGTTCAAACTCCGCCAGCATCTCATCCGCTTCTTTATTTATCCCCTCGGCGTATCCCCTATCCTTCATGGCGCCGGTGTTAATAAACACATTCAAACTTGCGCCTTTCAGCGCCGCCTTACATAGGGCGACGCCCACACCCGCGTCACTGATCGCCATGCGGCTTCCCTTTACCGACAATTCATCGTGCAGCTTTATCGCCTCACAACACACCGCCATTATCTCAAGCGGAGCGCTGCACGCGACTTTGAGCGCCTCTTCCATTACCGCCTCTTTCCTAGTCCGATTTTCATCTGTGTCGGACGGCAGTCTGTAAGCCTCTGCCAGCGGTTCAAACACCTCAGCGTCCCTGCTTACCAATGATAGAAGCCTCTCACGCAGTTCATGAGCGGCTTCATTCAGCCGCGCTATATCATTCTCAACATCGGCGTACTTCTTCTTCCCCAATGTAAGCTCAGCAACCATATTCCCGAGCGCCATACCGACAGCGCCGACCAGAGCCGACGCGCCGCCTCCGCCGGGAACGGGCGATTTACCCGCCAGTTCCGATATAAATTCCCCGCAGCTCTTATCAATGAATTCCATCTTCCATACTCCGTTATTTTCGTTCCGTACTCCCTTATTTTCGTTCCGCAAGATAGGCGCCGCAAAAACTCCTTCTATGTATAGGGGAAAGTCCCGCCGCCTCTATCCCTTCATAATGCAGTTTTGTGCCATATCCTTTATTCCTGTCGAACGCGTATTCCGGGTAGGTCTCATGATACTCGATCATCAACCTGTCACGCGTCACCTTCGCGATGATCGACGCCGCCGCTACAGACACGCTTTTTTCATCACCCTTGATGATGGCCGTCTGCGGCGCTTCGAGTCCCGGCAGTTCAAGCGCGTCTATAAGCACATGGCCTATATCGCCCGCGCCCCTTTTAGCAAGCATATCAGCCGCCGCGCTCACGGCCTGTTTCATCGCAAGCTTAGTAGCTTCCAGAATATTTATCTTGTCTATAGTCAGATTATCTATACTGCCGGTTCCATACGCTAACGCCGTTTCGCATATGACGTCAAATAGTTCCTCGCGCCGCTTCTCTGAAAGTTTTTTCGAATCGTTGACGCCGATAACAGAAAAATCTTCCGGCAATACCACGCAGGCTGCGATCACCGGTCCCGCCAACGGACCCCTTCCGACCTCATCGACACCCGCAATATTCGTCACACCCTGTTCGCGCAGCGCCCGTTCATATGTCAGCATATCATAGAGCATCTGCTTCAGCCGTATCTCACGCTCTTCCCTTTTCAATCCTTGCGCCATATCATCGCCGCTCACGCCTTCTCAAGCGTGATCCTTCCTATAAGCCCGCTCCTGAATTCATCCAGCACCGTCCGCGCCGTGCGCTCATAATCAACCTTACCTCCGTGTTTTATGAAACCCCGTTTCGCCGCAATCGCCTCCATGATTCCAAGCTTATCCATCATTCCCGAGCCTTCAAGCCCCTCTTTACTACATCCTTCAATATCTGCGGCAGAACTTGCGTCAGCCGACACGTAGGAACTTTCAGCGCTGGCTGCGGCTGCGACGGCGATGGCGACAGCGACAGCGGCCTCCGGCGGCTGCAGCGTCAACTTATACCGCGCCTCCAATAAACGCGGATAACTATCAGCAAGCGCTTTCAGCAATTCCAGCGCCACCCCTTCCATATCCATTATCTCGTCCTTTATAGAACCGCAAAATGCGAGGGCGCGCCCCGTTTCGGGATCCTCAAACTTAGGCCACAAAATACCCGGCGTATCAAGCAGCTGCATTCCGTTTTCGAGAGTCAGCCACTGCTTACCTCTGGTAACGCCCGGTCTGTCCCCGGTTCTCGCACTCTTCTTTCCTGTAAGCCTGTTGATCAGCGACGACTTCCCCACATTCGGAACGCCCACTATCATAGCCCGCAATGGTTTCTTCCTCACCGCCCCGGCATTTCTCTCATCCTGCAAAGCAGTCATAAGCCTCAATAAAGCCCTTACCCCGTCGCCGCTCATGCTGTTTAACAACAGCGCGTCTGTTGCATCGCCGCGCAGCGCCTCGAGCCATCTGAGACTTTCATCCTCATCCGCGAGATCACGCTTATTCAGCAGAATAATACGCCTTTTACCCTTTACAAGTTCATCTATGATCGGATTCCTGCTGGAAACAGGTATTCTCGCGTCAACAATCTCCAAAACGAGATCCACCAGTTTCAGATTCTCCTGAATAAGCTCACGGGTTTTTTTCATATGCCCCGGATACCAATTAATATTGTCGATACTCATACATCCCCGTCTCTGATCTATAATGAAAAAAAGAACCGCTCGCGGTTCCTGATTTCACACATTTTGAAGTCACCTTTACCTGTTTTCTTTGGATTTCAGCCTGGCTGCCTTGCCTGTCCGCTGTCTCATGTAGTTTAACTTGGCTCTGCGCACATCGCTCCGTCTGATTATCTCGATCTTGTCGATCCTAGGCGAATGTACGGGAAAGGTCTTCTCTACGCCTACACCGGAAGCAATCCTTCTAACTGTAAAGGTCTGTCCTATACCGCCATTCTGCTTCTTCAACACGAAGCCTTCAAATATCTGTACTCTCTCACGCGCGCCTTCTTTGATCTTGATGTGCACTTTTACAGTATCTCCGATATTGAACTTTGGTACGTCCGTTCTTAAATAATCCTGTGCCACGAAATTCATAATGTCCATAATCTTTCCCTCCTATACACGCATCCGCCGCTCGCGCCTCGCGAAAAAACGCCGCGCAATCCGCAGAAATACGCAAACAATAACAGCCGACTATTTTCGGCTCATTGATCAAGGATGTTCATTACACGCCGGCGTTGTCGAGGGCGCGGCGTCAGCGGAGCATCCGTATAACAAACTGAATCAAATCGCAAATGTTAGTTTAACATATATATATTAAAATAGCAAGCATTTTTCGGATTTTACCACCGGTTACCATTTTTACCCATTTATTTCTTCCCTTAATACGGAGCGTCGACAGGTTCGCCTTCCAACAGATCCTCTATCCCGCAACCCAGCACGCGAGCGATTCTGGCAAGGGTGATCGCTTGCGCCCTGTTGATATCCTGCTGCTTTTGCTCATAAAGCTGTATCATCCGCAAAGCGGCGCCCGATTCATCGGCAAGCGATTTCTGCGTTCGTCCGCTTGCCTTGCGGATACGCTGCAGATTGCTGATGCGGGTTTTGGCATTCTCTTCGATCACACGGTTGGCGGCGTCAACCAGCTTTGTTACATCCGCTTCATGATACGGATGATACCGGTTTAGCAGATATTCCGTAGTGATTCCTCTTTCATAAAGTTCGTCAAAGTCGTATGCTGTATACCATTGGTAGTACGCCAAACTCCATCCTGCCCAATATTCAGGGCTTTTGCCGGTGTTTTTTGAAACATGCGCATCAAGACGAACGCCTTTTGTTCGATAGACGACTTCCGAAACGAGTTCTGAGCCGGAAAGCCCTGCAATGTATTTGGGATTGCCCTTTCCGAAAGCCTCCGCAACGCCGGAAACCAAGAAGAAGTCGTAGAACTCGTTCAACTTGTATTTGCAGTCATAAACCGCGTAGTCAAACATATCGCCTAAATTGTTCATAGCGTCATTAAGATAAGTCTCTGCGTAAGCGCGGATCGTCATTCCCCCAACCTCCCCTCATGATATCCATAATGTAAACGGCGTCCATCGCTTGCGCTATGGAGCGCTGCTGCTTGAAAACCTTGCGTGCTTCCCGATCGCGCACCATTTTTCTGGAATAGTAGATTTTATGACCGGCGATTTCGTAGCCCTCAAAGGTGATTTGACCGAACGCTTTTTCTGACATCAGAACAGTCTGTTCACCCAACTTGCCCAAATACATCGCCTCTTCAAGCTGCGCCAGAGATAGCGCGCTGTTTATAAAGGCGTTCGCAAAGGCAAAGTATGAGTCGTTAGCGCGATACCCTATGATGACGTCGATGTCATGTATATCCGGCAAAAATCCAGAAATCAAATACTCCTTCGCGCTCTCCGCGACATCGTTCGAAATGCTAAAGCTACGGTTGTTCAGCAACAAGGCGAGCCAGTTCAGGATATTGTATTCGCCGCTTTCAAGGTTCATTATCCGCAAGCCGGTTTTGTCCAGCACATAACGATTGGCGTAACCTCCCGCTGATTCGGAGCAAGCCCATTCTTTCGCGAGTTCTTTATCCATTGTACAATAAAATCCGGAACCGTAATCGTTAAATGGGTTTCCAAGACCTAAAATAGGTTTTTCTATGACAAACTGCGATCCGTGAAATAGTGTTGTTTGCTTGGACATATAGCTTCGCCTCCTTCCGTTATTATTATATCGCCATAACGATAGTTTGTCGAGGCATTTCTATTTTATCCGCTATAATGCGGTTTCACCATCTCGCCAGGTCTCCGCGCACTCAATATCTCCATTTTATCTGTTTATCCGTGATAATGCGGCGTCAACCGCCGAGTTCTTCAATAAGGTTTGTGAGCATAGCGCGCTGATTCAGCTCAAACGCGTTCTGAGGCTGATACTCTTTGCGTTTACCCTTGTAATGCCTCGATGTGCAGGCGGCAAGAATTTCCTCAAAACCCTTCCCGTTTTTATGCATGGTCATCACAAATTCAGCTTCATCTTTTGCGGCCATAAGCGCTTTATCCAGGAATTCTACAGCCTCTTCGCCCTCATTTTCCCCATAATGCGAGATCACCAATCTGTGAGGCGCCATACTCCTTGCCCGCTCTATTGCTTCAAGTGATGATTTATATCCTACCACAAACGCCGGCGTCACGATATCTCTGCTTATTCTGACGCCGTTCGTCTCACTCACAGCAAGAATATCCGCCTCTTGAAAATAGTAATTCACACAGCAGCGCGTATGCCCGGGCGTATACATCACCCTTACTGTCGTATCCCCTGATTTCAGAACATCCCCTTCTCCCACAATTATATCCGCGGCGAGTCCTTCGGTATAGTCCCAATCTACAGGCGTCCAGTTCCCCTTCTGCTCCGCGGCCGCGGCGTCCAGTGACTTGATAAGCCTTCGTGCGCCTTGCCTCGCGAATATATCAACAGCCTGTTTGCTGGCGGCAACCACCGCAGACGGCCATCTCTTTTTTATCTGGCTCAATCCTCCCACATGGTCATAATGCGAGTGCGTTATGAGAATATACGCAAGCTCGCGATCACCAAGCGATTTCTCTATATTCTGCTTCGTCGACTCCGCGCAGAACGCATAACCGGTATCCACAAGAAATGCTGTAGTCTCATCAGCAACCAGAAAACACTCGCCGCCCCTGCATCCGGTTACAGGTATTACCTTCATCATCAATAATTTTCCTCCTTTTCACCCTGCGGCGGCTCACAAGAACCCCACATATCTATATCTTCTCTATATCTTCAGCACACCTACGCTGCCGCTTATATCCGCACATCTTCAGCACGCCTACGCTGCCGCTTATATCCGCACATCTTCAGCACACCTACGCTGCCGCCCGTATCCATATATACCTCGACTCACCGTCAATATACGCCTTGAATCGATAAACAGGCTGTAAAAATCCCTTTGTATCAGCACTGTGATCCAACCGCACCGACTCTACATCTACCCTTTGCGGCGGAACCCGCTTCATGCAGTTGAAGCGTCCCGACTCTATTTCAGTATATGCCTCATCCACACCCTTTAAGCTGATATAACGCACTGCTTCATACTCGATCATATTATTTCTCACAGATTTAAGTTCACCATCGTCAAAAAATTCACATACGACTGTCCCATTCACCACTTTGCCGCTGCCATCATCAAGCATATTCGCCGTAAACTTGTATCCTTCCCCCTTGTTTGCGCTAAACTTCGCGTTCTCAGGTATCTCAAGACCAAACCCAAGCAGCAGTACGCGGATTTCCCACTCATCAGCGCCGAACTCTTCTTGATGTCCGCGCTTCGATAAATCCAAATATTCCCATGTTTGTCCTCTGAAATCGACCCGCAGCACCGCTCCGCCGCCGCTCATTTGATAATTTACCCCTTCACTATCAGGATCCGCCTCCATAAGATCCGCGCTGTGAGCGTTGCCCGACACACCCGGCGCGGCGGCAAAGAACTCCCGCGCAAAAGCATCCGCAGCCTCCCGCCCTATCACCTTAGCACTGTAAACCGGCGCCTCAGCCTCCCTGGGACTTAAATCCGCAGAGTTGGACAGCACAACATCTTTCATATTGACACGAAAATAATAATTCGCATAAGGCAAATTCCCGAATTCCTGCATATGGTATACGGTAAATATAGACACAAAAACGATTACGGTAACGAATAAGGGCGTCAGATACCCCAAGGCGCGCAGTCCATTCCGTCTCCCCGCCTCACCGCGCGTGCGCCCTTGAAAGGTCAGGCAGGCCATAACCATACCGTATCCGATTACAGCGCCAAGCGTATTATTGATCATATCATCAAGCTGAAATACACCCAATTCCCATGCATACTGCAGATACTCTATCAGCAGCGTGCCCGCGGCCGCAACAGCGAACACCCTCAGTAAACGCCGCCATTTCTCCGAAAGCAACGGCAGCATAAATCCCAGCGGCATGAACATGATTATATTCAAAATGATATCTCGCCATTCAGTTGCGGAAAACCTGAAATACGCCTCCCTGTATGAGCTGAACGGATGGAGGTCTGTCCATGAATACAAGCCCGAGAACCGGCTCAGGTTCACCGCCCCCGCTATAATGACAATATAACAAATAAAAGCCGCCCATAATGTCAGCTTCCATAGAGACAGTTTCTTTTCTCCCTTAATTTTCCATTTATATATGGTGAAATATATCAATACAACCCCCGTACATGCCGCCACGGCGATGATCGCCCCCAGCAATAGGTAGGTCTCAAACAAATTCAATAAGGCCGAAGTAGTCAATTATCCAAAATCTCCCGCAATAACACCAGGGAAGCGCTACATCGTAACAGCGCCGATTTGCAACAAATGCGACTGCTAAAAACCTGCATTGCACCTCCCTGCGATGATTTTTAGAAGTCCCCTAAGTATAACATACGCCTTATATTTTGTATAGCTGCAAATTCAGAGAGCCAATTGCGCTGAAGCGAAATTTTCGCGAAATTTTCGCAAATTTATGCGAATACAGCCGAGAGCGCCACGTTTCCGGAGGCCGTCGCACTCTTTTCAAGGCGACCGGACGCCGAT
>JAISED010000060.1 GCA_031264295.1 Eubacteriales Family XIII. Incertae Sedis bacterium
GTTCGTCAGCGGTGAGGCTGCGTTTCCTCGGGCGTCATAGGCCGCCGCTCTTATCCTTATGGTTCCGTCCGGGAAGGCTGTCGTATCCAGTGCGATCTGGAAGGGTTCTCTGCTTATCGCCCTATATAGCTCCCAGGTCTCCCCGTCCAAGGAGTAGTAGAGTTCTACCTTGGTCACTGCTACATTGTCCTGAGCCGTTACCGCCAGCGATGTATTGCCGTTTATGTATGAGCTTGTCGCGGGCGTCAGCCTGGTGATGACCGGCGGCTCCGTGTCCGTTCCCTTCTGCCCTATCGCTATATCCGACGGCATGCTCTCTAGCCCGAAGCTGTTTACGCCTGTTACATAGTAATAGTATAGACTGTCCGGGTTCACTTCCGTATCCCTAAAAGTGAGAATATTTCGGCCGCTGATCACTACAACTTTAAAGCTCTCTTCATCCTGCGAACGTTTGTATATCCTGTATATGCTTGTGCTCACCTCGGCGGAAATCGACCATGTGAGCGTTATCCCGTCCACATCTCCAATCGCCTGTACGCCTACTATGGTTTCGGGAATATTGTGATCCACCGTCACAACGCTCTTTTTTACTCCTTCTACTCCGTCCACGTCTGTAAGCACAAACTCGACCTCATATTCGCCCTCCGCTATATCCGTCACATCCCAACGCGCCGTGTATATAGCATAAGTCTCTGTCAAGGTGTCCGCGCCAAGCACAGCCTCACCTATCAGATATCTTGTCCTGTCTCCATTCTCGTCATTCGTGTAGTAGTACAATACGCCGCTTGTTCTCTCTTCGCCCAGCGGCAGAAGATTCTTCGTATTCAACACCGATATATGTATCGCGTTATTGGACTCAGCTATGCGGTTCTGCTCCGCATCTGTTGAGATGTCCAATATAGAAGGCGCAGCAGTCGTCACGTCCGCAGATGTTCTTCCGGTTTGACGCCCGCTTTCCGTCACTCCGTAAATGCTATAATTATAATGCGTTCCCGGTTTAAGACTTCTGTCCGTGTATTCTGTACCCGATGTACGCGCTATTTCCTCTCCGTCGCGCACGATCACATACTCCGTCACAGCATCGTTTACATGCTTCGTCCAACTGAGAACCGCCGTGTTGCTATAGACCTTCTCCGCCCTGAAGTCCTCTAATGCCATGCCAATAGTATCGGCAACGATTTCCACACCCTCCGCCAATGAATCCGACAGAGCTGTAACATACGCGTCAAACGACTCCCAAGGCACGTAGATCGTCTTAAGGCTTGAAAAGCCTGCCAGTATGGACGCCGCACCCTCGGGAACGCCTGCACTAGCAAAAGAGAGTTCCGTCACACCACTGCAATAATCGAATATGTCATTATAATAACTGTTATCAATAGCCTGCAGCCCTTCGCCGAAACGGATGGACGTCAGTTTCTCCATATAAGCAAAGGTATGAATACCGTATATGTTAGTTACAGAATCCGGTATCACCAGTTCCCCTGTGATTTTCCGACAGTGATCGAATGTGCCGTTGTTCACAACGGTCATTGATTCCGATAACTGTAATCTTCCATCGAAGCCGCAGTAGGCAAATGCATAAGCACCTACGCTGGTCACTGTATCCGGGATGATCAGATCCCCACGTAATTCACTGCAACCCTCAAAGGCGCCAGTGCCTATAGTTTCAAGCCCAACATTCAGAGTGAGTGTCGAAGATTCACTGTAAGCATTGAAGGTGGAATCCTCTGTGCCCGCCAACGGCGCCTCAAGTGCGCTGACCGTTCTTGAAAGGGTCGGCATCGTGCTGTAGGCAAAAACAAAGGCATAATCGCCTATGCTCACCATTGAAGAAGGCAATATAAGATCACCTCTCAAATCTCGACAGCCGTAGAAAGCATGCTCACCTATGGTCACGACGCTGCTTCCCAGTTTGAGAGAAGTGAGCAAACCATCACCGGCAAAGGCCCATGCACCGATGCTCACCACCGTATCCGGAATCTCCAAGGCGCCTGTAAGCCCCACGCATTCAACGAACGCGTCGTCTTCGATAGTCTTAAGCCCCGAATTCAGACTGATGGAAGTAATCATCGTTCTTCTGAAGGCTGCCTCACCTATGCTCTCCAGACTGTCTGGAAACTCAAGGGATCCTCTAATATCTGCGCTATTAAATGCCGAATCGCCTATTTTCACGAGTTCATCGTTAAATATGACCTCCGTCACGCTTGTATTATACGCAAAGACAGAAGCCGCAATCTCTACGACGCCTTCGGGAATCTCTACCACGCCGCCGTCGCCCAAATAAGCCTGCAACACCCCGTCGACGATGACGAAATCACTTGTCTCGCCGCCATCGGGCAGTATCTGCGTTCCTTCGGATATAGAACCCGACAATGCCGCCACATACGCGGCAAACGAATCCTGTGGCACATATATCGTCTCAAGGTTCGAAAAACTTGCCAGTATGGAAGCCGCACCCGCAGGGACGTCCACGCTTGCGAAGGATATCTCAGTCACTCCTGCACAATTATCAAATGTATAGTTGTAATTATTATCAATAGCCTTCAATCCCCTACCGAAGCGTATGGACGTCAAGTTCGGCATATTATAAAATGCGTAAGCGTATATGTTAGTTACGGCATCCGGAATCACCAGTTCACCTGTAATATTATGGCAATAGTAAAATGCACTATTGTTCACAACAGTCATTGATTCTGATAAGTGAATTTCCCCGTCGAAGCCGCAGTTGTAAAACGCGTAGCTGCCCACGCTTATCACTGTATCAGGGATGAGCAGTTCCCCACGAAACCCTGAACAGTAGTAAAACGCGCCGTTGCCTATGGTTTCAAGTCCTGTGTTCAGCCTGAGTCCTGAAAGATTATAGCAATTATAGAAGGCATAATCTCCTATGCTAACTACCGTAGACGGCAGTTCAAGTACTCCTGACAGTCTTGAACAGTTGTAGAAAGTATAATTCCCAATCCTTTCTACTCCAAGCGGTAGTTCGAGCACTCCTTCCAGTGAATAGCAATTGTAGAAAGCGTAATTCCCGATGCTTTCTATCTCAGTTGGTAGTTCAAATACTCCTCCCAGTGCATAGCAGTTGTAGAAAGCGTAATTCCCGATGCTTATAATCCCGCTTCCCAGCTTGAGAGATGTGAACCCTCTATCTTCTCGGAATGCCGCTTCACCTATGCTCACCACTGTATCCGGAATCTCCAGAGCGCCCGCGAGTCCGGTACATCCGTTAAACGCGTCGTCTCCGATGACCGCAAGCCCTAAATTCAGTTTTATCCCGGTAAGCCCGTCTAATCCCTGGAAGGCTGCTGCTCCTATACTCTCCAAACTGTCCGGGAACTCAAGGACTCCAGTAAGTCCTGTATTCATGAACGCCGCAGCTCCGATCTTCTTAAGTCCCTCATTAAATACGATCCCTGTTACAGCCTTGTTGTAAATAAAGGCTGCCGTTTCAATCTCTCTGACTCCCTCGGGGATCGTCACTATGCCGCCGTCGCCTACATAGCGTTCCAGTACACCGTCAACTATGATGAATCCATCCGCCGCCTCATCATCCACAGCCAGTATCTCAATCCTTTCAGGCAGATAAGCTGACAATGCCTCCACGTAAGCAGCCAAAGATTCCTTCGGCACATATATACGCTCAAGATTCGAAAGATCTGCTAGTGCAAGTGCAGCGTTATCGGGAACAGCTGCGCCGGCAAACAATATTTTCGTCACACCTGTGCAGTTTCCGAACACGTAATTGTTAATACGTTCCAGTCCCTTGCCAAAGCGAATGGTTCTCAGCTTTGATAGACCCCTGAAGGCATAGGCGTCTATCTTGAGTACAGAATCAGGTATCACCAATTCTCCCGTAATGTTATTATTGTCCGAAAAAGTGCCGCTGTTCACGGCAGTCATGGATTCCGACAGCTGTAGTCTCCCGTTTAAAGCATAACAAGCACCGAACGCGTCCGAACCTACGCTCGTCACTGTATCCGGTATTATGAGATCCCCGCTAATGCTCGGACAATTCCAAAACGCCATATCGCCTATGGTTTTGAGTCCCATGTTCAATGAAAGTTCTGTAAAACTTAGACATTGCATAAAAGCACGCTGCCCTATACTCACCGTAGTGGAAGGCAGTTTGAGTACACCCATTATACGCGTACATCCTTGGAAGGCTTCGTCTCCTATTGTCACGACGCTGCTTCCCAGCTTAAGAGAAGTAAAGTCCCTATTGTTGTAAAATGCCGCATTTCCGATACTCACCACCTTATCCGGAATCTGCAAAACGCCTGCAAGTCCCGTTGTCCCGCTGAAGGCATATGCGCCTATGCTTTCCAGACTTTCCGGAAACTCAATAGCGCCAATAAGCGCCGCATTCATAAAGGCCGAATCGCCTATCTTCTTAAGTCCCTCGTTAAACACGACCTTCGTAACAGTCCTATTATTCGCAAATGCTGAATCCCCAATCTCTGTTACGCCCTCGGGAATCTTTACTCTGCCTCCGTCGCCCAGATATGCCTGCAGCACACCATCGACTATGAGGAAGCTGCTCACTTCATCGTCATAGTTAGCAGTTAGTATTTCGGCGCCACTTGGTAAGGAACCGGACATCGCTTCCACATATGCGGCAAATGACTCGTCCGGCACATAAATCATCTTAAGATTCGAAAAGCCTACTAATATGGATGCGGAATTCTCAGGCACAAGCTCACTGGCAAATGACAATTCTGTTACGCTATCGCAGTAAGAGAATGCATTACTATCAATAAACTGCAGTCCCTTTCCGAAACTGATGGACGTCAATCGTGACATATTATGGAAAGCTGCATAACCTATATCAGTTATAGAATCCGGGATCAGCAGTTCCCCTATAAGATTGTAGTTATATGCGAATGTATATTCGCTCACAACCGTCATGGATTTCGACAGTTTTAATACGCCGTCAAAGTAACAAAAATAAAACGCAGATTCGCCCACATTTGTGACTGTATCCGGTATGATCAGATCCCCGCGAAAACCCTGGCACCATGAAAACGCGTTATTGCCTATGGTTTCAAGCCCTGTATTCAGCGCGAGTCCCGAAAACCCGGAGCAGTCCGCAAATGCATACTGCCCTATGCTAACCGTCGTAAGCGGCAGTTCGAGTACGCCGCTTAAATTATTGCAGCCATAGAAGGCGTGCCCACCTATACTCTCGACCCCACTCCCAAACTTAAGAGATGTAAGTCCTATATCGTAGTAGAACGCACCCTCCCCTATGTTCTTGACCCCACTCCCAAGCTTAAGAGATGTAAGTCCTATATCATAGTAGAACGCATAATCCCCTATACTCTCCAAACTGTCCGGAAGTTCCAGCGTGCCTATAAGCCCTGAAACCGCGAAAGCCCAATCGCCGATCTTCTCAAGACCATCATTAAACACAATCCCTGTCACACTCGAATTATACGCAAAGGCGTACCCGCCAATCTCCCTTACTCTCTTTGGCAGCACTACCACGCCGCCCTCGCCCATATAGCTCTGGAGCACGCCGTCAACAATGAAAAAGTCTTCTTCATTCACATCTTCTTCATCTTCATCAACGACTTCATCGTCTCTAAGGCTCAGGGGTAGTATCTCAGCCCCTTCCGATATATAACCCTCCAGCGCCGCAACATATGCGGCAAGCGACTCGTCCGGCACATAAATCGTCTTAAGATTCGAAAAATCCCTAAGTATGGCCGGGGCATTCGAAAGAACATATTTGCTTGCAAATGATATCTTCGTCACGCCTACACAGTTACCAAATACGGAAGTATCGTTAATCCACTGTAGTCCTTCACCGAAGCTGATAGACGTTATTTTCTGCATGCCATTGAAGGCGTAAGCATTTATAAAAGTGACTGAATCCGGTATCACCAGTTCACCCTTGATGTTTGGGCAGTCCTCGAAGGCACTGAGATCAACGCTGCTTATGGATTTCGAGAGTTTCAGTCTCCCATTAAACCCGCTGCAATGATTAAATGTGTCAACATCCACTCTGGTCACCATGTCAGGTATAATCAGATCTCCGCGGAAACCCGAGCACATGAAGAAGGCGGCTCTGCCTATGCTTTCAAGTTCTGTGTTCAGTGATAGTCCTGTGAACCCTGAACAATACATAAAGGCACGCTCTCCTATACTCTTCACAGTAGAAGGCAGTTCGAGCGCGCCCTTTATATTCCTACAACTGTGAAAGGCTTCATTCCCTATTTTTACAAGTCCCTCATTAAGCACAAGCCCTGTCACGCTTTGGTTGTTCGCAAAGACATTATCGCCAATCTCTGTAACGCCGTCAGGGATAACAACCACGCCGCCCGCGCCCGTATAAGTCTGAAGCACGCCATCAACTATAACAAAATCTTCTTCATCAGCGGAGTAAGCGACAAGCTGTCCGCTGATTCCATCCGGTGATGCTATTACCGCTTGTGTTGAAAATCCTATAAGCAACAGCATCAAAGCAGATAGAAATAGAATTGCTTTCTTTCCATTTTCCATTTTCATTCTCCCATTCTTCCTTAAAACAATACCTCACTGAGAACATAGTCAATTATATGCTTTCAAAGTCGCATCGTCAACGTTATTTTCATTTTTTCAGTTTTTTTGTTATATTTTGCAATGGCATTTTGCGTGAAAATGCGCTATAATCAAGTCATAGGAATGAGGAATAGATGATCAAAAAAAATATATTATTTGCATGCGATATAGATAATACCCTAATCCATTCATTTAAGCATAGGTGTCCCGGCGACGTCTGCGTGGAGATGCTCAACGGCGCTGAACAAAGTTTCATGTCCGAAGCCGCTATTGAGATGTTGAAAGAAGTATCCCGGTCGCTTATATTTGTCCCCGTAACAACGCGTTCGATAGAGCAATACTTGAGGATCTCCGTGTTCCGCGATCTGCATCTGCCTTACGCATTGACTTCAAACGGCGGCGTTCTTCTTGTCGATGGTAGGCGCTATGAAGAATGGGAGAAAACCTCCGCTGTTCGGCCTTGCGCCGAGTCCCTATATAGCGGCAGCGATGCGATTGAACTTGCTCTAGGCATACTCAGCGCTGCGCCAGAATGTACAAAAACCCGTCTTGTAGACGGCATATTTGCCTTCTCTAAATCAATCGACCAAGGCCGCACATTGTCACGTCTTAAAGAAAGTTTCGGACTGAACAGCGCGGGCGTGGGTTCCGCTTCTGCCATCAGTTATTTTGACGCCGCCCCTGCTGCTGCAATCACTGTCTCTGCCGCCGCAACCACCGCCCCTGCCGCCGCAGACGTGGACATAGTTTCCGTGAAGTCCGGCGTACGTATATATTGCAGTAATGGGAAGATCTATGTATTCCCCCGCGAAATCTCTAAGGGCGTCGCCGTTCGAAGACTTATGAACGTCATCTTCGCGCAGCATCACATCAACGCGGGCGGCAGCGCTCTCGATCCCGACATGCTCATCAACGCTGGCGCTATCAATCTCTATCCCAGCATGTCCATCGGCACGGGCGGCAGCACTCTCAATCCCGACATGCTCATCAACGCTGGCGCTATCAATCTCTATCCCAGCATGTCCATCGGCACGGGCAGTAGCGGTCTCGATCCCGACATGCTCATAAGCGCAGGCGGCAGCGCTCTCGATCCCGACATGCTCATAAGCGCGGGAGACAGCAGTCTCGATCTCGACATGCTCAACATCGCCGACATCGCAATAGTTCCGGATACGGAGATGGGTAAAAAGCTTACATCCGGCGTGAGACTTATCCATAACGGCGAAGAGCCTTACGAAGTTTTCGTGTTGCAGTCGGTTCTTAATGTCCTGAAATAGAGGATCTTTAAAGTCGCACAAATATGGTGAGTCCTGCACATCAATGAAAACTTATACGTTTGATATTCATTTTAGCTTTCTGTTCATACCCTATTGCAAATTCCTTCAACTAAGAATATACTGTTGTCTGGTAGTATTCTAATCTTTTTTTATTTCTTTTCCAAACAAAGGAGGTTGATATGTTCAGAAACCGTTTCAGACGTGTGCCTGCGATATTTCTATCGCTTGCACTTATCATCACCTACATCCCCACCTCGCCTATTGGCGGAGCAACTGCCGGCATTGCTTACGCAGCCGCACCAATAGGCGCTTCAGACACTTTCGTCCCAAATGCCCCATATGATTTTCAGGATCACGAGGCCAACGTCGGAGCCAGACTCAACGACCTCGCATCTAAGTTAACTCTCGATGAAATCGTGGCGCTTGAGCAGAGCACAAGTACGGCAGTTCCCCGTCTGGGTTTGAACGCCGGCAGAAGTTCGAGCGGCGAAGGACTTCACGGGGTTGTGGACACCAATACCCCGTCCACTATTTTCCCCAGTTCTTTCGGACTTTCCCAGACATGGGACAAGGATCTGTTCAATAAGATCGGCGATGTGATCGCCAAGGAATCCCAGGCTGGCGGCGGCAGTATAGGCCGTCTGGCGCCGGTTCTCGATCTTTTGCGCGACCCCCGCTACGGGCGTTCTTATGAAACCCTGGGCGAGGACGCCTATCTCACCGGCAGCCTCGGTACAGAGATGGCGAAGGGCATGAACGCCAGAACCGCTGACGGTTATCAGCAGTTCATCCCCATCCTCAAGCACGTTCTCGGATACAACACCGAAGTGAACCGCCTGTGGCTCAACAGCGTCCTTCCACAGCGGAGCTTGTACGAATATTATGATAGGACTTTCAAATATTCGGTTGAGGCGGGTGCTTCCAAATCCCTCATGAATTCATACCCGGTCATCAACGGGAAGCCCATGTCTGTCCATCCGGTACAGGCTGAGCTGCTCAGAGAATGGACGCCCGACTATGACGGTACAGGTCATTATGAATTCACCACCCGCAATGACGCCGGCAGCGGTTCGAGCCTCTTCGTCCACAGCCAGCGCTATTTCAACGACGACCCCGCAGGCCGCGCCCTCGGCGTAGGTCAAGGCGCCAAGAACGGTGAGATGAGCTGGAGTTTCAGAGCCTATGGCCAGGTTGTCGGCCCCATCTACGACGCCCTCGCACGCGGTCTGGTAACCGAAGCAGACCTTCTGGACAACGCGAAGCGCTCCATCGCCATGAATCTGCGTATGGGCGACTATGATCAGATCGCGATTCAAAGCCCCTATGTGGAGCAGGCCGCCCGTCTGGACGCCGATGTCGTATACGAGAACCGCGAGCTGGCTCTCAGGGCTTCTCAGGAGCAGATCGTTCTTTTGAAGAATGAGGACGACATCCTCCCACTTAAAGGGGACTTAGTGAAAGAGGTTGCGCTGCTCGGTCCTCTCGCCGATCAGGTGCTTAAAGACCATTATACCGGCGCCTACTCATACAGCATATCCATCAAAGACGCCCTTGAAAACAAGCTGGGCGCCGATAATGTAAAATTTGACCGCGCGGTTGACACAGTGGCTATAAAGGCCGCTAACGGCAACTACCTAGTCAGTGCAAATAACACATTCAGAACCACAGGCGGCGCAAATCTGGCGGACACCCCTGTACTCGCCGCCGGCACTGCGAAACCCACACTCGACGACATAGCCGGGCTGTTCGAGTGGCACCAATACGGGGTTTCTGCCAATCTCTTCCGCACGCCCATCAACAATCTCTACCTGCAGGTTTCATCTCAGGTAGCGCAGAGCAATCCAGAGGGCACGAGACTGACCCTCTACAATAACACCTCTTCACCGGGTGAAGCGAATCTTGAAACAGGCAGAACACAGTACGTCCTGTATCAGAATTTCCGCGTCGTGCCTACAGGTGTGGAAAATGAATACGGTCTTTACAATATGGTCGCCGGCAACGGAACCAACAGGCCGGGCGGCGTGGGACTCGCGTATGACGCCGATGATGAAGAACTCAACGGCGGAACATATCTCGCTGTAACAACCTCTGCGGTTAATGTGAATCGCATCATGCCCGACCTCGACACAAGGGGTTCTTACAGAAACGAAGTTCATGCAGCCGGACCTTCCATCACCGACAGCCCCGTCGACACTAACGGCGCAGACGGTATAGTAGATAAGCTCCCTGCGAACGCCAAGTTCAAGATCGAAACCCTCAGGAGCACGGAAACCGCAGCTGAGGAAATAATCACTGACCTTGACAATCCGGACGCCCCTGTAATCCTCGTGCTGGGATACGAACCGCATCTCAACGCTAAAGAGGCTATAGACCTCGATCACACGGGACTCAGCGACCAGCAGATGAGGCTCATCAACAAGGTCACCGCTACTACAGAAGAAGGCGGACTTGAGCGCGACGTAATCCTCATCGTCAAGACCGGAAATCCTATGGTCTTCGATGAGACTGTAAGTAAGAATGATAAAATCAGAGCCATAGTCGAGATAGGTCACACGGGGCAGGAAGAAGGCAGCGCCCTGGTATCCGCCTTGTTCGACGACGGATATTCTGTTCCGGCTACGGGCTTCGCTCCCGCAGCGAGCAAGTACAGCCATACCCCATTCTCACCAACGGATCTGAGCCACAAGGCATATCCCGGTTATCTGGAAGCAGGGAATAAGATCTCGGCCTACGCTCCCGCAGGCCGTCTCTCCGCCACATGGTATTATGAGATCGAAGATATGAAGGGCGCCAGCGAGGATCACCCGCCGGCATCCTACGCCCATCCCGCATTTGATGAAGGCACAAACGATAACCAGAGCAATATGAACGGCACTATCAACACGGGGCTGAATATTTACGATATAATCAAGGGCGAACGCACATACCAGTATTTTAAAGGCGAACCGCTCTATGAGTTCGGCTATGGCCTCACCTACGCCGACTTCGAATATTCTGAACTAGATGTCAGCGCCATAGCGAACGGAAAGTTCACTGTATCCGGCACGCTGACTAACAATAGCGATATCGCCAGTGACGAAGTCATACAGATTTACAGCTCTAAACCCACTAGTTCCAGGATAATACAGCCGCTTCAAAAGCTGATCGCTTATGATCGCGTAAACGTACCGGCGAACGGCTCGGTTGATTTCGAGTTTGAAATCGATCTCACCGATAAGCTCGGCGTGTGGGATGTAGAAACCAGTGAATACATAGTAGAACCGGGCGACTACACCATCAAGGCCGCCAAGTCCTCAAGCGACAAAGGAGATTTTGCGACGCTTACAGTCACTACCACGAACGGCGGAAAGGCCGCCGCTGCGCGCTACCTGACGAAGCTGACACTGGCGGAAGCCTTCGACGACTACAGCGACATAGGCGGAAGGATCGACGACATCGAGCTGATCAGCGCCTCGCCCGACTACGAATCCAACACCGCCGTGCAGTACCGCAAGAACGGCGCTTGGATCAATTTCAAAAACGTAAGCTTCTCTGCGGTTCCCGAACAGCTTACCGTACAGCTGTCTTCCGATAGGGATGGCAGTTTGGCTGTCTATGCACTTGAGCCAGGCGCGGATCCCGAAACTGCACTGGCTGACGCCACGCCCATAGCAACATTCGCGCTGACCAACAACCGCCCGACCGTTACTCTTACAAACCTGGGCATAGGTCCCGTCGGTTTCTATCCGGGCAGCCCTAACGGTCAGAACACTAAAGACAATTATGAGAAGCCCGTCTGGCAGAGGGTGTCAACAAGCGAACTTACCGGTTTAACGGCGGGTTCGTACGACATTTACTTCGTCACTACAAACAGAGGCGCCAACATAGAGTGGTTAAAGTTCGGCGTTTCCAGCGAAAACACGACGACAGGCGTCGAAATCTCCCAGCTCTACAAGCAGTTCTCGATCAGACACGAGGGCGGCGAGCTGGCGCTGAGAGCTGATGTAGCTCCTTTGACCTCGACAGAACCTGTTGAATGGTCTATAGTCGGATCAACACCTGCGGACATAGCAAGCATCGACAAGAACACAGGCGTACTGACAGCAAATAAATCCGATAACGGAACAGTTAAAGTGCGCGCCGAATCCGGCG
This sequence comes from Eubacteriales Family XIII. Incertae Sedis bacterium, assembly GCA_031264295.1. GTDB lineage: Bacteria > Bacillota > Clostridia > Peptostreptococcales > Anaerovoracaceae > JAISED01. The sequence goes on from JAISED010000060.1 coordinate 11,949, forward strand.
AGTTCAACGCCGAAGTAGATATCCTTATAACAAATCAGCTTGCTGCAAATAAGGTGACTGTCGGCGAAAATAAGCGGACTGTAGAATACCTGCAGCTCAGAACAGGCAACGGCTTCGGTCAGACGGATAACATCTCGCGCTACCAAGGAAGCAACCAGCAGGCGGCGATCTTCAGCGAGCTGTTCAGCGAACACGACCCTGCCACGATCACAACCACAGATTTTAAAAACTATTACGTGCCGAACGTATATTCCGTTATCACTGCCGACCAGATAGACTGGTCAGTAACATCATTGGATGGCGATGCGACCGATTTGGCCACAATTAGCGCTGATGGACTGCTGACGGCGACAGGCGACGGCGACGGCGACGGCAAAGTCAAGGTTAAGGCGTCACTTAAAGCTAATCCCGACATCACCGCCGAACGCGTGATCACCATCCAGAATCAAACCAAGAAGGACGCCTATAAGTGGATTCAGACGGAACTCTACGACGATGCTTCGGCGATTATCGGTACAGGGTCGACCTACGGCACTTCAGTTGGCCTTTCCGGTAATGAAATGGGTATGTACCTGGGCGTCACCGGCGCTTCGATAGTGAAGTACAGCAATGTAGATTTCGGCGAGAAGGGCGCGGGCAAGGTTTATGCCAGATTAGCGGGCGCAGCCGGCGATGTTGTCATAGATGTCTGGGCTGACGCTCCCACAGAATCCGACGACGGCGTTTTGCTCGGAACACTCAACGCAAGCCCAACCGGAAGTGTATATACTTACAATACCTTCGCCGCTGAGCTGGAACCCTTGGACGGTGTCCACGACCTTTATCTGGTTACGGCTACGGATTCAAAGAATGGAAGAATCAACTGGCTCCAGTTCGCGGTGGCGGATGATACTACCCCGCCTCCTACGGGTTCCTTCACCGTTACCTATAACGCCAATGAAGGTACAGGCACAGTCACCGACAGCACGGCTTACGCCGCAGGCGCCACCGTTACTGTCAAGGCAGTAACGGGGATTTCCAGAGACGGATACACATTCGCTTCCTGGAATACAGCCGCTAACGGTTCCGGCACGACATATCTGCCGGGCGCCACATTCAGCATCAGCGCAAACACCGTGCTATACGCACAGTGGACGGCTGACACCGCCCCACCGACAGATTCATTCACCGTGACCTATAACTCAAACGGGGGCACAGGTTCAGTAGTCGATGATACAGCTTACGCCTCAGGCGCCGCCGTTACCGTCAAGGCAGTAACGGGGATTTCCAGAAGCGGATACACATTCGCCTCCTGGAATACAGCCGCTAGCGGTTCCGGCACGACATATCTGCCGGGCGCTACATTCAGCATCAGCGCAAATACCGTGCTGTACGCGCAGTGGACGGCTGACACGACTCCAACCCCGCCCAGTACGCCCGGCAGCAATCCCGGCAATGGCACTATACCCAACGCTCCGTCGCCGAGTAGGTCTACCGGGACAGACCCTGTAACAACACAACCGCCCGCTACAACAACTCCTGACACTTCTACCGGCATAGGCGTGAGCGGCGTGCTTGCGGCTTATCCGGACGGCGCGGCGGTATCAAGCTGGGCGCAGATTTACTTCGAACGTCTCATCACAGGCGGCGTCATCTCAGGCCGCTCCGACGGCACGCTCGATCCCGCCGGCGATGTGACAAGAGCCGAGTTCACGAAGATGATCGTATCCGCCCTTAACATCACATCAGCGGGAACACCGGGTACTTTCAGCGACGTCACAGACGCGGGCTGGTTCAAACAGTACGTTGATATTGCTTCCAGCCGCGGCATCGTGAATGGCTTGTCCGATACGATCTTCGGGCCTGACAGCAAGATAAGCCGCCAGGATCTCTGCGTCATAGCCTATCGCGCGCTTAAAGCTCAAGGCGTGGCGCTTCCTGAATTGATCGGCGCACCTTTCCCGGACGACGCCAAGATCGCGGACTACGCTAAAGAAGCTACTGTCATGCTCAAACAGCTCAACATCATAGGCGGTCGTACAGACGGTTCCTTTGATCCCACCGCCTTCGCAACCCGCGAAGAAACGGCAAAGATCGTCTGCGGCATTATCGACTACACCGCAAACGCAGTAGCAGCGGCTGCTGCGGCAGCGAGTTCGGCTGCAGAAGCTCCGGCAGCAACAGAACCCGAAGCAGAAGAACCCGCAGCGCCTACAGGCTCTGCAATCACAGAATAAGCAAGTTTCGAAAAGATAAGAAAGAGCACGGCGCCTGTCACCTATATGACGCCGTGCTCTTTTTTCTCTTCTAATCACTATCTCCCGCTGTCCGTTCAATTATTTGGGGCGGAAGCTAAATTGAGAATAGTATATATTGAACTCCATTCCTAATCTCACTCAATATCAGTTCCGCAAAGCCTGATCCAGATCCTTGATCAGATCCTCTACATCCTCTATGCCCACTGATATTCTCACAGTATCCTCGAATACGCCTGCGGCTTCCTGAACCTCTATCGGCTGTCCGTAATGCGTGGACGTGGCGGCGTGAACGATGAGCGATTTAGCGTCTCCTACATTGACCATAAAATCGAACAAACGTACATTCTCGATCAGATATTTCGCGGCCTCAAATCCCCCCTTCAGTCTGAAGGATATGATAGCGCCCGGTCCTTTTGGGAAATACCGTTTAGCCGCCTCATAGTAAGGGCTGCCTGGCAATCCCGGATAACTCACCTCACTCACGGCGGGGTGTGAAGCCAAAAACTCGGCAATTCTCTGCGCGTTTTGGACATGCCTCTCCATGCGCAGGGAAAGCGTCTCAATGCCCTGCAAAACATAAAACGCGGTAGTAGGACTCATATACGCACCCAAGTCACAGAGATACGTCATCTTGAGGCGTTTGGAAAACAGGTATTTTCTCAGCCCCGCTTCCGGAATAAATTCAATCTTTTCATTATAAAAATCTTCAAGCTGCGGGAATCTGCCGTTAAGCCAATCGAATCCGCCTCTTTCGACGCAAATGCCCGCTATCAGCGTGCCATGGCCGCCCAGATACTTCGTGGCGGAATAACAGACAATATCCGCGCCGTATTCAAATGGCCGCAGTAGATATGGCGTTGCGAATGTATTATCCACTATCAATGGGACACCGTGTCTATGAGCCGCCTCGGCAATCTTCTCAATATCAGCGACATTTGAATTGGGATTGCCTAGGCTCTCAATAAACACGCCTCGCGTTTTATCTGTGATGGCCGCCTCGTAAGCCGAGATATCGTCCGCATCGGGCACAAACACACCCTTGATGCCGTACTGGGGGAATATCTTCTTCAGCAGTGTGATTGTGCCGCCGTAAAGCGTTCCTGGCACAACGATTTCATCGCCGCTCACCGCCAGATTCAGAAATATATTCGCTATGGCCGCCATGCCGGAAGCCATCGAAACCGCCTCGCCCCCTCCCTCTAAAGACGCCATCCTCTTTTCCAGCACTCTGTTGGTCGGATTGGAATAACGCGAATAAGAATCCCCTTCCTCCGCAAAGGAAAACAGCCTTATTCCCCTATCAAAATCCCCCAGCTCGAAGGCTGCGTCCTGATATATCGGCACCGCCTTAGCCATATGGTGCTCCGCCGGATCATAGCCGGCGTGAAGCTGCTTCGTTGTAAATCCCAGTTCATCATCATTAAATGCTTGATATGCCATCTTATCGCCTCCATTCGCGGCCGGCGCCGCTAATTTAACATATATATTATATATGTTATCCTTCATCGTCCATCATACCATGCGTTCAGGCAGAAGTCAACAATTAATAAGGAAAGTGCTTGCAAGATCTCTTCGGCTGTGCTATAATTAAAAACCGACAGCCCAGTTAAAATTTCTGGCAATTTTAATCTTGGGGTATAGCCAAGCCGGTAAGGCAACGGACTTTGACTCCGTCATGCGTAGGTTCGAGTCCTGCTACCCCAGCCAATTTGACCCATTAGCTCAGTCGGCAGAGCACTTGACTTTTAATCAAGGTGTCCCGCGTTCGAACCGCGGATGGGTCACCATTTCTTTTTAAGCATTCCCTAAAGGGACTCTTAAATGGGATTTCACCAGGATTTATTCGGGCTTATGAGCTTGGAACGGGCGCTTGGACGCCTGTTTTTTATCCCGTATTCTATAGGCAACCTCCGGAAACCCTCGTCACGCCCCCGGACGGTCTTTTTTCCGGGAGGCAGAACAGTTGGACATAAGTTGGAGGGGTACCGAAGCGGTCACAACGGGGCGGTCTTGAAAACCGTTAGAGAGCAATCTCACGCAGGTTCGAATCCTGTCCCCTCCGCCAAAAAATTGGTTGATCTGTACGTTGAGTCCTCAAAGCCAGTGTACAGGCGACGTGAATGGCCTTTTGAGAGCAATCTCAGAAGGCCCTTTTTCCTATGACAAGTGAATCGGGCATGCGGCTGGAATAGAACGAATACGAATTTTTGAGATGGGAGGTGCGGCAATGAATATTATCACAGGCGAGGAACTGGGATACCTCAAGGTTCCCCCGCGCCCGCGCCGGCAGTTTGACGACTTAATGGAATACCTGCGGGAACAGGCTCCTGCCCGGCAGTCGGTATGCGCGCTGTACGGCCTGCGAAGAACCGGCAAGACCACGCTCATCCTCCAGGCAATACGGGAGCTGGTGAACAGGGGTGTTGCCGCTGACACCATCGGCTATTTTACAGGTCAGAAGGGCGATACCTTTGACGATCTGATCATAGAGCTGGAAGCGCGCAAGAAGCTGAAATACATTTTTGTCGATGAGGTCTGCTTTTACGCAAACTTCCTGAAAAGCGGCAGTTACCTGTACGACACGCTGGTCAGGCTGTATGACAAAAAGGTGGTCATCGCCGGAACGAATCTGCTGGCTCTGTACCTGGCGGGTAAGGAAACCCTGTATGACCGATGCACTACCCTGCGGGTTCCGTATCTCAGCTTTTACGAGCACTGCTACTTTGTGCTGGGGGCGGAAAGTCCCGAAAGGGAGGATTTCATGGGGTATCTGCAAAGCGGAGGGCTGTTCCAGCCGCCGGAGGATATCCCGGATTATGTGCAGACCAGTATCGTAAGCTCCGTCACAGAGCTGTTTGAAACGCAGCCTGAATCCGAGATATTTCCCTGGTTGAAACCGGAATCCGAGGATGTGGACTGGAAACGCTATGTGAACACCATCCTGCTGCTCTCCAGCAACTATGTCGGCAACAAATCCTTTCAGGTGCCGCCCTCTCTCCGGGAGGACATGGAGGCGGTGGACGCCGGCATTACCCGCAGGGTTCTGCGGGATTTCCGCCAGTACTTCAGCCTTACGCCCCGTGACCGGGAGTTCCGCATGAAACGGACCGAAACGGTGGCGCTTCTGGATTTCCTGACCCACTGCGGCGTGATTACCGTGCTGCCGAACCTGTTTGACGACACGGAGCCGTACCGCTGCTATGTCCAGACGCCGTTCCTGCGTTTTCATTTCACCAATAAGCTGCAAAGCATGGCGGGTGGCGCCGCGATCAATGAAAACACGCCGCTCTTCGGCAATCTGCTGGAGGCAGCTGTCGTCAGCGAATATATGGCGGCCCATCCGGAGGCGAGAAGCTGCTTTGCCAGAACCCATTATCCGCCCGGCGCGGGGCAGGTGGCCGAGATCGATCTGCTGGACATGGACGCTAAAAGAGGCTATGAGGTAAAGCTTACCCGGAGCCGGGGCTACAAAGGCTTCGAAATGGTGGGTTCCCTTCCGGAGCTTGCGGGGTTTCAGTTTGAGCTTTTGAAGGACAGCGCCTGTATCGAACATATCTATCGGTGGGGCGGCGAGGCGTATATGGAAATGAAATCAGAATCGTTGCCGCTTCCGCGCGGTTTGCTTCGCCCTTAGGCGCAAGCGTCGTTACAGTGCGCCCGTTAATAAGTCGGTGCGAACTTTGCCGCGCCGAACATTTTGGCTCTATGCTGAGCCGGGCTTTTACGGATTCTGAAATCTTACAGGCGACGTCCGCCCAAATGCCGCCGGACGTCGCCTATGCTGTGCCGCGCCGAACCTGTCGCCTTTACGCGGCGCTGAATTTTTCGATGAAGCGCTGCAGAATCGTTGCCGCTTCCGCGCGGTTTGCTTCGCCCTTAGGCGCAAGCGTCGTTATGGTGCGCCCGTTAATAAGTCCGTTTGAACTCGCCCACGCCATAGCGTCGTCCGCCCACGGGGAAACGCTGTCGGCATCAGAGTAGCTTGCGTAGGCGGCTGTATTGCCGGGGGCAGCTTTAGCGGCGCTCGTCCCGGCGGTTGCTCCGGTGGCGACTGTCCCGCCTGTGTCTGCCCCGGTAGCGGTCGTTTTAACTGCGGCATTACCATGCAGCCCTGTGTAGCGGTATAACAGTGTCGCGAACTGCTCTCGGGTGATGTTTGCAGTCATGTCCGTGCCGTCCGTCAGCCCTGCGGACATTCCCCAGTCTACAGCTTTAGAGTACCATTCATCGCCGCCGCTTATATCGACTCCGGCGTTACGTGCAAGTATAGTTACCAGCATGGCGCGCGTGAGCGTTGACTGCGGCGCGAACGTCGTTTCGGTCGTCCCCGTGATCAGGTCGTTTGAATACGCGAATCTCGCGGCGCGGTAGTACCAACTGTCCTTCGCTATGTCGCTAAACGGGTTTATCCACTCACTGACGAAGAACTTCGACAGATGATCTGTTGTGAATGTGACCGCGCCTGACGCCGCGTCGTAGCGCGCGCCCTTCATCTCTTGAACGCCGCCGCCTTCGAGAAGGTAGGCCGTCAGAAGGTCATAGTCCTCAGGCTTTGTGCCGCTCGGAATTCCGGGCAGCCTGACAGCGATCTGACCTCCTAAGCTGCTGACTTCAATGCCGCCTGCCCAGACGGAGAGATCGATCACAGGGCTGCTTCCCGCCTTTGCCTGCTGCGCCGCAGTAAGACCTCCCGATTCTTTTTCTTCTTCTACTACGATCTCGACTGTCTCACTGTCTTTTTTGTCCGCCGCGAGTTTTGCAAGAGCCGTTTGGCTGAATGTGAGCGATGCTTTTTCGGTCTGCACCGTAAACATCAACTGATTCTTTGCGACTTCATTTACCGATGCGACAGTCAGACTGAGCTTAACGCTTCCTGCACCCTGAGTTTCTGTAACGGCGACAGCTATATTTGTCTTGCCGCCGGTCTTTGCTTTGGCGATGAGTTCCTTCACCGCTTCGAACTTAATTTCCGCCGTAGCCGCACCGTCATTTAAAGCAGCTTTTACTTCCGTGCTTATCGTGTTTGCCGGTGCGCTCCCTCCGACGGGATCATTGGCTTTGTTTGGATCAAGATTTGGATTGACATTGTTCCCGCTGTCTGCGCCGGAGCCGCTGAAATTACCTCCGCCGACATCGGCGCCGAGGTCGCGTGTGTAGACCCACTCAAGCTTATCGCCGTTATGCAGTTCATACAGCGAGGATGAGTATTGCGGGAATATGTTGTTGACCTTGTACATCCAGCCTGACAGCGGACCGTCGTCGAACTCGCCGAAGCCGTTAATGCTTACGACATATACGCCCGCATACTGTGAGTATGTCGCGATCCTTACATCAAGTCCCGTGCGAAGAAGCAGGGAGTACGCTGTTTCCTCATCTGCCAGTTCAAACTCTTTCAAACTGAGATTGGCTTTTCCTGCGCCGCGATCATCGACGCTGATTTTCGCATAGGATTTCGTTTCTGAAGGCGCGCTCTTGCTTCTGACCGTCACAGTGAATGTCACATCGCGGCTAGCCGCGCCCTTTGTCACAGTCGCTGTCAGCGTGACGACTTTATCGCTGCTGCCTGCGCCCGGACGCGTCACGGTTCCGGCGTTTGTGATAACACCTGTGTCGCTTGAACGCCAGCTCATAGATACGCCGTTTTCGCCGAGGACAGGAAAGCTGAGACTGCTTGTCACAGCGTCCGCTGAGGCGTTTACGCCTTTGATTACGTTCCACGTCAGAGCCGCCGCCGCTTCGTTTACGGCGTCCGAATCGCCTTTATCAGGCTGCTCGGGCGCAATTCCGGCGTCGCTCATGTCGTACAGCGGTTTTTGGTTGTTCTTGTATCGGGCATACGCCGTGAGCGCGTAGGACGCCTGCTCCGTCGTCATTGAGTTTACTGCCCCTTCGCGCTTGAAGCCGCCGCTTTCAGCGTCGTAGAATGTCATAAGCTTATCAACATAAGAAGATGCGTCTATACCGAGCGCCGACAGAGCAACGATGATCTGTGAGTTGCCTTCGGCGTCGGGGATCGTTCTGCTGTAAAGCCACGCCAATGCGCCGTCCACCGCCGCCTTCACTGCAGCATTGCCTGCCGCGCCAATGCTATAATACGGCGCGAGCGCCTGGACAGCCATCGCGGTGACGTCTGCATCGCCCGCCGCGTCAAGACCCCAGCTTCCGTCGCTGTGCTGTGCGCTTAGCAGAGCCGCCATGAGGGGCTTTGCGTCAATTGCGCTATACGGCTTTGAATTCAAAGCGATCAAGGCATAGATGTTGCTGTTCACGCCCTGCCGCAGTACCCACGCCGTATCCGCGAGCGGCGAGACGAGGTCATATCCCTCGAAGTTCGCCGCGTCATAACCCAGCGCTGTCAGTGCGAGAATTACACGCTCATTTTCCGTTGGCTTGCCATTCTCAATAATGACTTTATTGTCTGTTTTAGAATACGCGTCCGCTATGGCTGTGCGCAGATTCTCAAGATAGAGCGCGTTCCACGCATCGTCGGCTTTCCCGGATCTTGCTCTGGCTATTACCGCCCATTCGCCACCGATGCTTGCAACGGATGGATTTATTGTATGAAGCAGTATCCACGAAAGCGATTTGTCATGCGCTTCAATATACGTCGCCTCCGGCGGCGTCGGTATTATCGCCTCATCGAAGAGCGTCATAGCGTTGTCAAGCGCCGTCACCGCCGAGTCCACCCGGATTTGCGTCGCGTCAGGATCATCAAAGACCGCCTGAGCCGCCGCTATTGCGCTTAGAAAAGCATCAAACGCCGGCTTGGGATACTGTCCCGGAGCGTCGCCGACAACAGCATTATCTTTCTTCTCGGATGCTTCGGCAATCTTACTGTTTAAAGAGGTTTTATCAACCACTCCCGCGTTCAGAGCGGTGAAAGCATCCGCTATTTCCTGTGCTGTGCTTCCTATATTTGTGAGAACGGATATGGCGTTCGTGTATGCCGCGCCGTATGCCGTTTCCTGCCCGGCAGCGCGGATTTGCGCCACTTTTGCGGTCAGGGCGTCCTTATTCGCGCCAATAAGGGAACTTCCTGTAGTATCCAGCGTATACTGCCAGCGCATTACATCGCCGTCACTTAGGACAAAGTCGCTCGAACCTATGCCGGGGCGTACATTGTTCACGCTGAACATCCAGCCCGAACCGCCGCCCTCGTCACGTTCGCCGAGATAGCCGTCTTTCTTTGTTGAAGTATCCGGCTCGGTATAAGCCTCATCCTTGATCCCGCTGAGATAGAAAGCACTGTCAACAGTACCCGTGCCTATATACTCCGCGCCTGTGTCCGCAAGAAGCTGCGTCAACGCGTATGCGGCGTTTGAGTTTTTCGGAATCTTAATCAGCGTCGGCTCTATGAAATATCCGCCGCCGCCGTGATCGGGACCGACAAGGAACTTCTCCACCGTCGCCGCGACTGTTATCATATCGCCCGGCGTGATGTACGCCGCCGCGTTAATTGTGAGTATTCCCTCAAATATCTGCTCCGTTGCCGAACCCTTACTGAGCTTTACGGTAAAGGTGAACCGTCCGGCAAGCCCGCTTGGATTTTCGGCGTTGCCGGCTGTCGCGGCAGTGAATACGCCGCCTTCTATGACGGCGGAGACGCCGCCAAGCGCCATTTTGCCTATTATGGATTCGACTTCGGCCTTAGCCGCAGCGGCGCTGCCTGCATTCGCCTGAGATGAGACAAAGCTCACAGCTTCAAGGAGGGTCTTTGCCGCACCTATATCCAGATCATCCTGCCCCGGCGTATCCGGCTCGTCATAGACGGAACCGTCCGCATCGGTCATATTGTAAAGGGCGGACTCATTATTCATGAGTCTGTCATACGCCGCAAGTGCGTAAGCCGCCTGTTCAGTCGACATGGTATTCTTCGCGTCGCTGCCGCCCTGTCCGAACCAGCCGCCTTCCTCATTGTAGTTTGAAAGCATGGCAGTCAAAGGATTGTGACCGGCTGCATCGTTCCAGCTTGCCGGATCGATCCCGAGGGACGAGAGCGCGACTACTACCTGTGCGTCGCTTTCCGTACTGTTCGCGGGAGAACCGCCGAAGCCCGCGAATCCTCCGCTTGCGGGTTGCTTCATGCCTTTCAGATATTCGAGAGCCTTATCTACCGCACTGTGCACGGCGGTACTTGACATATAGTACGGCGCGATCGCCTGCACCGCCATGGCGGTGAGGTCAACGCCGGAAACAGCCAATTCGCCCTCATCGAGAGTCCAGCCCCCGTCCGGAAGCTGCGCGCCGAGGATTTTTTTAATATATCCATCTGAAATTGACTCTGTTTCATCAGTCGCGTCAATGATTATCGCGCCGCGGTTTTCGCTCTCGTACTTTCTGCTGTCAAGCGCGAGCAGAGCATATATTTCTCCGTTGATAGTGCCGTATGACAACTCATCCATAGACCCGATCAGGTCAAGATCCTTGTACGCCGCCGCGTCTATGCCGAGTGCGGAGAGCGCGAGAATAATACGCGCCTTGTCAGTCTTACTTTCAGTACCTGCTGCATTGCTCGAAAGCGCCGAATCCAGCGCGGCGAGGTAGGCCGTCTTATAGTTATTAGTAATCCTGCCTCCACGTGCGAGGGCAAGCGCCGCCCAGTCGCCTCCGACCGAACCGAAACCCGGCGTGTTCGCCCTGATGTGATCAAGCGCGCCTGACAGCGCCGCCGTATAGACGACCGTAGGCAGCGGATCGCCGCCTGAACTTCTGTCGACTTCAAGAGCGGTAAGGTGGTCGTTAGCCGTCTTTACCGGCGAGTCGAAATGCGTAGCCAGCCACGTTCCATACTGCGGATTCCAGAATTCGGCCAGCGATGCGTTGAGCATTGCCTTGTACTTCTCACGCCCCTGCTGTATGTCCTCGTCTGTCGACGTCTCAGACAGACTCATAATATACGCAAAAGCTTCCGCAGTTTCCGGAGTTTCGACAATCTTAAGAGGCGAGGTCCAGACTTCGCCTCCCGGCTCGTCCCAGTCGGGTATACCGTCATCGCTGCCTCCCGGACCCCATGTGAAACGGTCGCCGTTAGAGCACAGCCAGCCCGTTATGCCGAAGTTCGCGTAAAATCCGTTAACCCAGTACTGCGCGCCCCCTTTTTGCGAACCCATCACACGTCCGCTTTTCGGCAGCGGCTCTCCTTGTGCAAAGGTTTTGCTCGGCGTCACTATCGCGGACGAAAGCATACCGGACGACAGTTCTTCATCTGTGAAGAAGCGCCCGCCCATTCCGTTAACCCAAAGACCGAACGCACTCGCGCTGCAGTCCAGGTACCAGTAAGCTTTTTCGCGCGGAAACAACTGCTCCCACGCCGCCATCATCGCATCCTGCTGGGAGTCTTTATCCCTGACGCGGACGATATTGCCGCCGTCTGCGCCGCCGTCTTTGCCGCCGAACGAGACGGTGATGTAGCTCTTATCTTCGCCTGTGAAATATTTCACAATCTTTTCTTCTGCTGAAGAGCAAAGTGCGGTGATCGCAGCGCCGTCCATACCTTCTGTGTAGGCGTAGCCGGCTTCTTTAATAGCCGTGTCGATAAGATAGCGGTATTTCAGGACGTCAACGGATGTATACTGTGTTTCACCGACCATCGGCGGATTATTTATATCGTTATATTTCGCGTCGAGCGCCGACAGAGCGTTTGTAAGCGCCAGATTTTGCCCGGTGCGATATGTCTTTACGACAGGCGCCTGCTCGTCCAGCTGCATACTGACCGTCAACGTCTCGGTTGCAGGCAGCAGGAAGAAAAACGTAACATTGCCGCCGCTTACTTCCGTCAGTGAGCCGGTATTAGATGCCGTCAATCCCAGCGAGCCGCTGTCTACAAGCGGTTCGCCCTCAGCATTATCGCCCGCATATAACTTTAATCTGACGATATGCTTACTGTCAACCCCTTCGTAAGCTAAATTAGAACCTATTTCCCCCAATGCGCCGCTTGAACGCCACGGCACTGTAAGAGTACATATTTCGCCGACAATGGGAGTTGACTGCCCGTATCTCTTATTGTACGCTATGAGGTACTTTTTCGCATTGTCATGAGAGTAAAATATCGGCTCGACCGGGCTTTGCATCACGATGGGTAAAGAAAACTCCGTACTGTCATCCAGCATGATGCAGGCTGCGGCGAATACCGCTTTATACTCGCGTTCTTCGCTTAATTCAACGGTATATGTAGATTTGCCGTATGAATCCTCTGCGATAAGCCAACCATCAACAGCATCTTCGTGTTCCGCTGTGCTTTCGCTTTTGTATTCCCAATGATCAAGCGCGTAGTTCAGGGCTGGGGTGGCGGTTAACTGCCACCGATTAATACCTGTTTTCTCTTTATCGGCTAACCCGTATGTTATATTGTCACTACTTGTATTAATCGAAAATTCAGGGATATCGGTCATAACGATTATCGGCTCAATGATTACAGATTCGGTAAGCCCATAGAAGTATGCGCCGCCTAAGCCAGAGTTATTAGGAATACTAGCGTTGTTGGTGAACCCAAGCCAATAGTAATAAGCATATGTCCAATCAGATGCTTCTATAGCCGTATTCTCACTGTATTCGAGAACATCAGCATTGCCGAACTTGACCCTCCAGCCGTTTAACTGATATCCGTTAGCCAATGAAGAGAGTACTGCAGCGTTCCCACGTCCTGAATCATAGTCAAGCGTTATTGAAACACCGGTTTTTGATGAAGTATAATATGTCTCTGCAAACTGTACTTCGGCACTATCCGAAAATTCACCTGAGTATTGAAATGTAATAGTTGCCGGAGCTGCAAGAGAAATCGGCGGGACAGATGATAAACACATTACAATTACAAGTAAAACAGAAAAGATACGTTTAAGCATAAAAATAGGGTGGCTGCATTCTGTAACCACCCTATAGCCGACTTTTGTCAGAGAGGGTGAGAGTCCGAGGCAACCACCCGCCCTCCTTTCATTATTTTGATTTGGTCACGTTACTTTGTTGATTAGGGAGCAAGATAGAGATTGTTTCCGTCATCGCCCCAGACAACATATCCGTTGTCTGCTGCCATTCCCTGAACTGAGTATTTGTTGCTGCTCGTATTTGTGTATGTCCATACTTGTGCGGGGCTTGTACCATTATAACTGTAGCAGTAACCAGCGCCGTTTCCGGTATTTGTCGTGAAATATATGTAATCACGCACTTGCGAAGGAGGCGCTATTATGCTGTACACAATAGGCGAAGCCTGCACCGCACTCCCGGTCGTAACCCCGTCGCCGTATACATACGTACTTTGTTTTCTAAGCGCAGTGGGGTCGAAAGCCTGTACGCTTCCGAACAAATCCGTACTATAGTTGCTCGTACCGACATACAGGAAGTTGTTGTTCGAAATCACCGGCGTCGAAACGCCCGAGTTGGAGTTTAGTATGGCACTGCCAGTCGTATAGGGGCTTGATGTAATCGTGCTGATCTGAATACTCCAAAGGTAAGCGTCAGAACCTGTTCCCCGACTTGTGAAGTAGATATATCCGTTACCCTCTCCGCCTTCTGGCGCGACCATAGTAGAGCGGATCTGTCCCGGAGCTTGTGGGAGTGTGATCGGACTTGTCGAAATCGAAGTGAATGTCGCGGGATCAAGCACATATACCTTCCCGCTCTCGCTGCCGAAAACGATCATATTCTGCTTTCCGTCGGTTACGGGTACTGCGCCGGCAAAATAGAAGTCGTCAGTCACTGTGGGCGTATAAATATGCAGAGGGTTCGCCGCACCTATGGCGTACTGGTAGTACGAGTGTGTCCCTCCATAAACGCCCCAGTAGATGTTTCCTGCGCTGTCATAGTTTATCGGCGTGTTCGGCTGCCCCTCAAAGCGAAGATTAGGGGCGGCATCGCCTACGATCATCGTCACAGTCGGTGTAGCGCTGCTGTAATCGACAGAGTACACTCTCCAGTCATAGCGGTAAAAGTCGATCTGGTTTATAGTTGTGCTTGCTGTGTTATTGCTGACCGTGATCGTGAGCGTATGTGAACCGGCGGAAAAAGCCCCTGTCGGTCCGTTGTAAATGTCGTATGTGCCGTATGATGTAAGCGACCCGTTTGAAACGAGAGGCGTACTGTCAAGCGTGATGCTATATATACCTGAGCCGGTAGCGGTACTGATTGACAGATTAGTAGGCAAATAAATATAGCTCACGGGATCATTCAGACTGATCGTAGTTGAGACAGAGCCTGTCGTACCCGCCGCGAATGTTGCGACGCCGCCGCTGCTAATGGATGCGCTTCCCGAAGTAGTCCAGCCGCTGAGGCTGCTTGTGCTGTAGATCAATGAACTCCGCTGGGTCGCAGCGTACAGCGTGTTATTGCCTGCATTAAAATACGGAACCGATAACTGGTTGTCATTGCTGGCGTCCGGATCTAAAAGGATGTTTGTGACCGTGCCGCCCGCCGTAGTTGTAGCTGCGATGCGTGCGCCGCCTTGTCCCGTACCGGCGTCATATACGCCGCCGTTATACAGCGTGTATATAGTTCCGTCATTGATGACCGACGTTGTATCTACGCCCGAGTATACATTTCCGGACGGGTTGTTTGTCGGCAATGCGACTGCTGTAGCCGTTGTGCTTGCCGCTGTCGGCGGCGTGCCGTTGTTGATGACGCCGTTATTCGTGGAATCGCTTTGGAAGCTGTTCCATCCCGACGCAGGAGAGGCATACGCGGTAAGCCCCGCAGTCGTACCCAGTATGAGGACAACAGCGAGAAGAATGGATAATGATTTTTTAGTAAAAAACTTCATTTTCGTACACTTTCTGACACATACATGCGTCTTGATAACCGGGTCTGAAACCCATTTTCGCGGACTTCGCCAAGTCCGCTACCCTGATTGTCGCGAAACGCTGCGTTCTCGTTCGCTTGCCGCTCTAATCCCGAAGGTATGGCGCGGATTCGCGGCTTACCGCCGCGCCGTCTTGACCATGTTACTATTTGCCGGAATATCACCCACTTTCCCCTTATCTCAGGTAATCAAATAAAAAGCGCGCTCCGTCTTGACCCACCGGAACGCGCTGATAATACACTACGCACATGCGCCGCTCCGTCTCGTGGGGAGCAACTTGCAACTTCGCAACGTATCGGACTTATCGTGCGGCTTACTGCCGCTCCGAAATACCGTGACCCGTTCGCGGAGGAATCTCACCTCCATTCCGTCATCTGCACCGGACTGCTGTAAAAGCATCCGGAGCGCGAAGCTTTGATATTCGATTTAATCTTAGCGTAGCATGGTTTTTGAACCTTGTCAATATAAAATGCGAAAATTAAAAATCAGCACATCGCACCGTATATTTTCATTGAACTGCCAAGCAAACTACTATATAATAGAGCCAATTGCGCTGAAGCGAAATTTTCGCGAAATTTTCGCAAATTTATGCGAATACAGCCGAGAGCGCCACGTTTCCGGAGGCCGTCGCACTCTTTTCAAGGCGACCGGACGCCGAT
>JAISED010000019.1 GCA_031264295.1 Eubacteriales Family XIII. Incertae Sedis bacterium
GACGCCGTCCTCGCTGGGTGGCAGGATCTTTGGCAATCCGTAACTGAACAACATTGTCACACCTCATTTAAGATCACACTTTTATTGTACTACGCTAACGGGTAACTTACAAGAGCAAACTTTCTTATGTTAAAATAATACATATATTCTAATAATTAACATTATAATATCACATCTGTTCATGTTCGTCAAGCGGATAACAATAAATTGCATCGAGATTTTCGAACCCTTATTCGGAGATTTTCGAACCCGTATTCGGAGATTTTCGAACCATATTGTATACGCCGCAAACCGCGTGCAGTTTCATGATCGTCGCGGCAATGTCCGCACTTTCGAGTTTCATTGGAAGTCTGCCGGTTTCGACAACGGCGGCAAAAACATCGTACCGGTCTTCGCTGCGACCTTCATCTATGGTATAATAAAACCATAAACTGCAGAGCGGAAAGACCTTTTCAATTTTCTTGGAATGGGTCGCGAAGATTTGAAGGATGAAGAATGAGCAGAATTAAGCTTGAAACAGAAAGGCTTATACTCAGGTGCTTTACGATGGATGATGCCGAGTCCATGTTCAGAAACTGGGCAAGCGACCCTGAAGTGACAAGGTTTATGCCCTACGAAACCTGTGAAACCTTGGAACAAACAAGGTCAAGAATCGAAGAATGGTTTGCTTATCTTGAAAAGACAGGTCTTTCCTGTGTTTTTGCGATTGTCCTGAGAAATACGCATGATTTGATCGGCACAATTGATTACGCCATGACTGATTTCGGCGCCAAATCCGCAGAGGTCGGCTATCAGCTTGGGAAACGATGGTGGAACGCCGGATACGCAGCGGAGGCATTGACAGCCGTAATCAAACACTGTTTTGAAGATCTGGACTTAAATCGAATTTGGGCGATGCATGATCCGCTGAATGCCGCTTCCGGTGCAGTTATGCGCAAAGCCGGAATGTCATATGAGGGAACATTGCGTAAAGACGGTGTACGAAAAGGGGTGTTGCGGGACAGCGCCCGATACGCCATTCTCGCTGAGGACTATTTCGGATGATTTGTCCGGAGCCGTCGCAGAGGCCGCACGGCTCAGCTTCGAAACATGGGGTTGCACTGACCTGTTCATTTAACGAGATTTTCCACTGCCTCGAAGCCTATATATCGATCTCCAAACTGCTCTTCCCGCCGATCTTCACAGTCCGCTGCGGGGCATAAACGCCGAACGCGTCTGTGTCGCCGGCAATAACCGCGCCTGCGCCGATCAGTGAGTAATCCGCAAGGTTCACGTTATTTTTTACTGCCGCGTTGCCGCCGATGAAGCAGTGATCCCCTATAGTCACCCCGCCTAGGACTAAGGACTGCGCCGCGAAGAAATTATAGTCGCCGCTTATAACGTCATGTTCGATATGCGCCGACGGCCACACGATATTACTGCCTCCCAGCCGGGCGTATTCGCCTATATACGTGTGCGCCATAATCAGGCAATGTTCGCCTATGCTCGCACCTTGCATAATCCTCGCTGTTCGATGGACATATGAGCCTAAAGGCATGCCGTCGCCGATGAGCATTTTATCCGTCATTTCGCGCGTGCTCATCATTTTATTATATCCGATGCAGTTTATAATAGCCGCCTGCCGTAACGCGGCTTTGTTTTCTTCATATGCCAAAAGCGGACGACCGTAGACTGTTTCGCTTTGCACGTATTCCTTCGTAATAACGTATCCCTTGAAGTCGTACCGCGGATCGTCATCCAAATATCCGGCTATAATTCGAGCGAACCCCGTCGCAGCGAATACATATACATCCGCCGCCGATTCGTCCATGTGTTTCACACTCACTATGCGCCCTCCACATTCATACTAAAGGCCAACTCCACAGACCCTCGTCACGCATCCGGGCGGTCTTCTTTCCGCCGAATGACATAACGCAGGTTTTCGGAGCTTGCCTAAACTTAACTCAGTATAACATGTATAAACTTCTCCATGTTATCCATACGATAGAGCATTTCGTTAATATCTTTGCTCCTAAATATTAACACGCCTAATCCGAGTCCTGCATTATCAAATCGGCTCACCATATCACCGGTCTTTGCGGTCTCAAGTAAAGCAATGATATCGCCTTTTATGCCCGGATCGTATTCAATCCTTTGCAGTAGACCATTATACCCCGAATGAATAATATAAGACGCGATACAATTCTCACATGTACTCTTCAACCCGCTTATATGTTCACCCAAGGCGCTTTTAACCACGCACTTTGCCAAATCGATCCCCGCCGCTTCGGTTAGCGCGTCGCTTATCCAGTTGCCTCCGCTGCGCGGCCCGATTTCTATGATATATACCTCTCCGCGCCCATCTACAATAAAATCCATGTTGATCGCGCCTATCCTCATCCCAAGAAGCCGCATAAACCGCTGAATTTCACCTTTTGCTTTAGCTTTGAGATCATCCGCTAGAATGGGCGGGTAACTCTCGCCGATCGGCACTAAGGGATTGCATCGTTCATCGAAATACTCATTCATAAAACCGAAGAAGATTATTTCTCCATCCTGTATAAACGCATCCCCCCCCATTTGGTAACCGTCCCGGATAAGGAACTCTTCAACTATAATCACTTTATTCCGCGAGTAGCTTCGTGCATATGAAAACGCTTTATCAAGGTCTTTTATGTCGTCGACTCTCGACACCCCTTTGCTGCCGTTAGAGTCGGACGGCTTTACCATAACCGCGCCGCCGGTCGCACCGCTGAGCGCGTTAAAAAACTCACGCGCCTCGTGAATATTACAAACGCCCCTGTTCTTCGGTACATTGAATCCGTGCCTTTCTAAGAAAGCGCGCGTTAAATGCTTATGCGTCAATACCTCGACGGATTCGAGAGGATTTCCGGGCAGTCCCATAATCTCCGCGACATAGGCCGCCGTCGGCGCCGAAATATCCGACGCGTATGACATAATCCCGTCGATCTTGAGGCTTTGAGCCAAGCGTAGTACATTAACTCTGTCGACAGTGCTGATATTATGATATTCGTCCGCAAATCTATGTCCTGGATTTTCCGGCAGATAGTCCACAGTTATCACGTAATGTCCCAAATCCTTCGCGGCCTTAATCGCCGTTGCTTGAAAAGCATTCGCGCCTAGTTGCATTATCCTTTTCATTTCTCCCTCACCGCACAATCTTTCCTTTGCGTCTCAGTGGTCATACGTCGCATATGCGCCTTTCCAATCAGCGCAGCTTCGGCAAAATTCCGGGAGTTCATCCCATCTGCCTTCCGTGTGGATAAGCCTATGTTGTTTTTTTACGTTATTCCAAACATTCCCAATAGTGTCGCTGTTCAAATCTCCGCATACGCCCTGCCCATCATAGTCGCAACCGCACCAAACCGCTTTACCGTCCGATGTGATCGGCAGCACATTCATTATCCAGTGACAGGGCGCACGTTCAACCTCGTGCGAGCCGAGAACCTCTTGGGAATGCAAAACATCTGCTATAGAATCATGCCAAGTGACCAATGGGCGCACTTTGACCTGAATGCCGTGCTTGCTCCAAAATGATACTACCAGATCCCGCTGATGGTGATTTTGCGGCATGTCAACGAATTGAACGACTATTTGTTGATCATCCGTTCCGAATTTATCAAGCATTTCTTTATAATAAATGACATTGCGCACTACCTTTTCGAAGTCCCCGTTTCGCCTGATCCCGCTGTATACCTCCGCAGTGGTCGCGTCCAGACCCACGAACACTGAATTAAGTCCGCTCTTTACCAACTCTTCCGCCAGTTCAGGATTCATAAGATTCATGTTGGAATTTATGACTACATTCTTAATCCCTTTAGATTTGGCAAAGATAATCCTATCCGCGATATCTTTGCTCATCAATGGCTCGCCGTAAAAGCATAGCCACAATCTCGTATAGTCTTTAGCTTTCTCGGCTATTTCCTCAACAAGTTTGATGAACAGCGTCCATCGCATAGCCCCTTTCTTGCGTTTCATCTTATTATTTGAACACATTATGCAGTTCAAATTGCAAAATCCCGTTGTTTCTATGGCCACATCTTGAGGAAATGCGTTTTCTTTCTCGGAAATGATGCGCTCCATCAATCTCTCATTCACTGCCATTTATCTCACTATCCCCTTTCTAAAATACGCGTAAATTAAGTCGGCTACCCGCTCTGTATCTTCTTCAGCCATGCCGTAATATATAGGGAGTCGTATCAGCTTCGCCGCTTCAGACGTCGTATATCTATCCTCGCCGCGAAACTCCCCAAATTTTTTCCCCGCAAGTGACGAATGCAATGGCACGTAGTGGAATACCGCGCCGACTTCATGCGATTTGAGATGCGCCAATAATGCCTCTTGTTCTGCGGCACTTCTCGTTCTGATATGGAAAATATGCGCGTTATGCCCGCATTCCGGCAGAACATACGGTAATATCAGCAGCTCCGCCTCTGCAAGCGGTGTCAGTAATTCATAATAGCGCCGCCACGTTTTCAACCTGTCATCATTTATATCGTCCGCTATTTCTAGCTGCGACCACAGATACGCGGCGTTAAGCTCGCTTGGAAGATAACTCGAACCCCAGTCCACCCAGGAGTATTTATCAATCTCGCCGCGCATGAAGCACGAGCGGTTTGTGCCCGTTTCCCACATTATTTCGGCTCGCCGCGCGGTCTGCGTATCTGCCAAAAGCAGGGCGCCGCCCTCACCCATGCTGTAATTTTTCGTCGAGTGAAAACTGTAACAGCCAAGGCGCCCCAGTGTTCCAAGCGCCTTCCCCTTATATGTCGACATTACAGCTTGTGCGGCGTCCTCAACTACAAGCAGATCGTTGTGCACAGCGATACCTCTTATCATATCCATCTCACAGGCCGCGCCCGCATAATGCACCGGCGCTATTACCCTCGTCCTGTTGCTTATAGCCGCCTCTATCAGCTCCTCGTCGATATTCATCGTATCGGGACGAATATCCACAAATACGATTTTCGCGCCTACGGCGGCAAAGGCGTTGGCGGTGGATGAAAAGGTAAACGACGGCATAATCACTTCGTCTCCGCTCTTAATATTGCACAGACGCGCGGCCATGTCGAGCGCGTGGCTGCCGGACGTCGTCAAAAGCGCGTGCTCCGCGCCGAATCTGTCACATAACCACTTCTGGCATAGTTTTGTATATTTCCCGTTACCGCTCGTTCTGCGCGACCTCAGTACATCAGATATATAATCCGCCGCCGTATCCGGTACAGGGGCTTTGTTAAATGGGATCCGCTTCATTCCTCGCCTCCGCTTTGCCATATTTGTTTAATCCGCACCGGCGCCGGTCTCCGTATCAGCTCCGGTCTCCGCGTCAGCTCCGGCTCCGGCTCCGGTGTCAGCATCAGCTCCGGCTCCGGCGCCAGTGTCAACACCCGCACCGGCGCCAACGCCAGTATTGATTGACAAAAAATCTTCCATCATGAATGCCTTATATCCATTGTTTTCAAACAATATTTTAATTCCGGCGGCTATTTCCACATTTCCGATCGTTATAACCATCGCGCCGCAAGTTTCGCTGTGTAAATCAAAATCCGGCGCGGAAACACAAATGCCATTTATATCACGGATATTTGCATGATTTGTATCCCATATTGTATAATTGAATTCCATCTTAAACAGTCGATACATATTTAAGATATAACGCATATTCTCTCCCGCGCCATAAAACACTGTATCATCCGGAAGTTCGCGCGCAATTCGTGCCAAGCGGTCAAGTGAATATGTCTTCCCACTTGAAAAATGCCAGGCGAGATTTACGCGCTCCGCATTGTCAAAGATCCGCAAACAGTCATTATCATAATGTTTCGATAGCAAAGCGCGAATGTTCAACATATCATCCACAGGATAGTACTCCCACGGAATATGCAGCGCGTGGAACACGTTTTTAATATACCGCTGTAAATCAGGTGTTATTTGTACTGCCGCGATGTTATAGACCCTCTCATGATCGGAAATATATGTGGTGGACGGCTCAAAAGTGGATATTTTATCCGCTGCCAGCGCCGATATAAGTATCCGTGTCGCAAGGCTGCATCCCTCATATGACTTGCGGTAAAAAAGCGAAATATCGTGAAATACAACAATCGCACCCTCATTCATATACGGCAGCGCGCACAGAAAATTCAATGATTCAACCGGGTGTACATGTGCTGTGTCAATGATAACAAAATCGAATTTTTCTCCAAGCACAGGCAATACTTCGCTGGCGTCTCTGCCAACTATCAATGTTAAGTTTTCAGTTTTCGAAAATGTTTTAAACACATCGTCACCAACGCGAACTTTATCGTCGCCATAATATGTATCACTCTTATCTATACTTACAAGCTTAGAGTTAGGCATATCGTTTATCGCGTTAAGTATATTTACCGTGCCGCCGCCGCGCGATACACCGATTTCCAAAAGGCGTCCAGGTCTTGTCTCTCGAATTAGGCCATTAATGAACAAGCGTTCCTCTTCATTCATCTCGCTGTGCAGCTCCGTGTAATCGATCCGCTTTGCGTGTTCTACGTATTCGGATTTTCTATAACTACCTGCTTTGTATTTCCACTCTTTTTCTTTTTGATCAGTCATTTCCAGACCCTCGATTCATTATCCCTTGATTCAGTGTTCTTTGTAACGGCCTCCAACCATCTGCGATTTTCGGTATACCATCTAATCGTTTGTCCAATCCCTTGCTCAAATGGAGTTTCCGCTTCCCAGTGCAGTTCCTTCTGAATTTTAGCGGAGTCAATCGCGTACCTTAAATCATGCCCCGGGCGGTCGTCAACATATGTTATCAGTGATTCAGGCTTGTTTAACGCTTCAACGATCAGTTTAACGACGTCGATATTGCTCATTTCGTTGTTTCCGCCGATATTATAGACCTCTCCCGTGCGTCCGCGATGCAGGATCGCGTCAAGCGCCCTACAGTGGTCTTTAACATATAGCCAGTCCCTTACATTTTTTCCGTTTCCGTAAACAGGCAGCGGCGCATCCTTTAAGGCGTTCATTATCATCAGGGGGATGAGTTTTTCAGGATATTGGTACTCCCCATAGTTGTTCGAGCAGCGGCTGATACTTACATCCAGCCGGTAAGTCCTATGGTAAGCGAGTACCAGTAAGTCAGCGGCGGCTTTACTGGCGGAATAGGGGCTGCTCGTCTTGATCGGCGTTTCCTCCGTAAATTTCATATCCGCGCGGTTAATCGGCAGATCGCCGTATACCTCATCAGTTGACACCTGATGAAAGCGCCTGACGCCATACCTTCTGCAGGCGTCCATCAAAACCTGAGTTCCGATTATATTCGTTCGCAGAAACGCGGATGCATTCTCAATGCTCCGATCCACATGGGTTTCAGCGGCGAAATTTATCAAATAGTCCGGAGATTCGGACACAAACAAGCGTTCTACCGCGTCGCCGTCAGCAATATCGCCTTCGATAAATACGAAATTCGACTTGTCAAGTGCCGGCGCCAGTGTTTCCATATTGCCCGCGTAGGTAAGCGCGTCAAAGCATATGATCCTCTGCCGCGGATATTTATCCAGCATATAATGGACAAAATTGCCGCCTATAAATCCGGCGCCGCCCGTTACTACATATGTTCCCATCCTCTTATCCTCTTATCCTCATACCTTCTTACCTTCTTACCTTCTTACCTTCTTACCCTCTTACCCTCTTACCCTCTTAGCCTCATGCAACTGCGCGGCGTAAATCCCTTACAACACTCTGGAAGGACTTCTAATCTATATATACAACGCTCTACAACGCTCTAGAAGGACTTCTAATCTATGGTTTTACTCCCACAAGCTATTCATCCTCTGAAACGCGCAGCAGATACTTACCATAGTCTGTATTCGACATTCGCCCGGCCAGTTCTTTCAGCTTGCGTTTATCGATCCACCTGTTACGATATGCGATTTCCTCAATACAAGCGATATACAGACCTTGGCGTTTCTGCATGATAGATACGAACTCCGCCGCTTCAAGCAGCCCTTCGCAGACGCCTGTATCAAGCCATGCCAGACCGCGTCCAAGCTTCTCTGCTCTTAGCTTGCCCCGCTTCAAGTATTCATTATTGACAGATGTAATTTCAAGTTCGCCCCTTGCCGATGCTTGTATGGCTTTTGAAATCTCAACGACTTTATTGTCATAGAAGTATAAACCGGGAACGGCAAAGTTCGACGGCGGCGCCGCCGGTTTTTCTACTATAGCGGCGACATTTCCATCTGCGCCGAAGCTGATTACCCCGAATTCACATGGATTGTTGACGGGATAACCGAAAATCGTCGCACCGTCATTTAATCCCGCGGCGCGGTTAAGCACCTCCGAGAAATACCTGCCGTAAAATATGTTATCCCCCAATATCAGGCATACATTGTCGCCCCTGATGAAGGTCTCTCCTATTATGAAGGCCTCCGCGATTCCGCGAGGCGCCGCCTGAACGGCATACGTGAACGATATTCCATAATCATCTCCGCATCCCAGTAAATCACGAAAATGCGGCAAATCGCGTTCCGTTGAGATGATAAGTATCTCACGAATACCCGCGAGCATAAGCACCGACAGCGGATAGTAGATCATCGGCTTGTCGTATACGGGTAAAAGCTGCTTGGATACGCTTTTCGTTATAGGATGCAGACGCGTACCATTGCCGCCCGCCAATATAATTCCTTTCATTTTCACCCACGCCCTCCATTCACATTCACCGCAAGTTCACCATATAACTGAATCCGTTTTGTTCTGGCCTTTCATGTTCCCTTTTCATTTCATCAATATCCCATCGCAAACAGAGTTTACATCGTCCTCCGTCATATCGGCATATAATGGCAGACATAGCACACGGTTCGTGATATCCTTCGCGATAGGCGTCTCTTCCGGATTATCCCGCGAAGAATTTTCTGTATTATTTCCCATATAAGCTTCCGAATAAGCTTCCGCAGCGGACACGTTTTTATAACAATCGCCCGTGTTTTTATAACAAGTGAACGCGCTCGTCAGCGGATAGAAGTATTTCCGCGCCATTATCCCGCGCTTTTGCAGTTCATCGGCGATCTCATCCCGGTTTTTCCCAAACGCCTCATTAAACGCGTCATTAAACACTACAGGATAATAGGCGTAATTACGCTCTAAATCCTTTAACTCAGGAAAGGTTTGCAAACCCTTAACGCCCTTTAAGCGTTCGTCATACTTCTCGGAAACCGACTTGCGTTTCGCGATTTCCGCATCAATATGGCGCAGATTGCATAAGCCCATCGCCGCGTGAAGCTCGCTCAGTTTCGCGTTCGCGCCGATTTGATCCGCGTCTATTCCACCCGGACACAATCCGAAGTCGCGCAAGTGACATAGTTTATCGTAAAGCTCCGCGTCCGCAAAGACCGCACCGCCGCCTTCAACGGTATGAAATACCTTCGTCGCGTGAAACGAGAATATGGAGATATCGCCGTATCGCGCTATGCTTTCCCCCTGCCGGTTTTCTCCAAAGGTATGCGCCGCGTCATATATCACTTTCAAGCCGTATTTCTCGGCTATTTCCCCGATGGCGTCCGTGTCGCACGGTATACCGTAAACGTGAACCGCAACAATAGCGCTTGTTTTATCTGTTATAAGCGCTTCTATCTTACTCGGATCCATCGTAAACCGGAGCGGATCTATATCGCAGAACACCGGTGTAAGCCCGTTCCTTACAATAGCCTGTGTCGTCGAAACAAATGTATACGGCGTGGTTATTACCTCTCCGCGCAGTCCTAATGCTTGAATGCCCAACTCTAAGGCCATATGTCCATTCGAAAACAGCAAAATTTTATCCGCCTTCAAGTATTTTCGCAGCTTTGCCGTCAGTTCTTCATGCAGAGCGCCAACATTAGTCAACCAGCGCGTATCCCACAGACCTCGAATTAAATCCATATACTCGTCGAAAGAAGGCATTGACGAACGAGTAACCGGTATTGTTTTTATCTCACTTCTTATAATCATCGCCCTCTTAATCCCCATTAGTCCCCATTAATCCACATCAATCCATATTGATCTATATTAGTCCACATTAATATCTATCGCCCCACTAGTCCCCATTAATTCTTGCTCGAAGTCCTTTGATGTTCTTCCGCGCAAGGGTATGGACGCGCTTCATGTATACTGTCTCCGCCAAAATTATATACTCGCGGGTCTTTCGTGGTATTATCTTGTAAAATTTCCAAATATTCTTGATGGTATGGATGCGCCGGATTCAACACGTCCTTGAACCAATAGACCCGCTCATCCATAGTGCCCCACTGATAAACGGGCTTCAGCACCACATTATCAAAGGCGTAATTATCGAAGCTGGTTTTTATAAATGACGGTATCTCTCGAAAATTTCTATCTTGTATTACAAAAGAATTTACCAACTTCGTCAATTTCATGCTTTCGCGTAATCTCGACATGAAATCAAGATTCTGCATTATTTTCTCATAATTACCGCCGCGAGAGATGTGTTCATATGTGAACTTATCAAAGCTATTGATTGTCACAACTATTTCTAACTTGAATTCCGCGAGGTGTTTAATCCTCTCCCAGTGCGCTTCATCGAAGAAAACACCGTTTGTTTCAAGCAAAATACTCAAATCCGGGTTTGTCGGGCGAAGATTTTCGAGAACCTCCATCATATATTTCGACGCGAACGGATCGCCGTGACCGGATGCCGTCACCCGCCTGGCTTTATTGAGGTAGGGCGCCAGTTTCCCCCTTATCGTATCCATCTGTCTGGGGTAATTTTCAGGCGGAACAAAAACACCTGTACGGCATGTTTCGCACGATTGATTGCATACGAAATCATATGCCATATTTATCTCAGTCGGATAATACGCGGCTTGCTTGCGGCGCTTGTACTCATCCGCCGTTATGCTCTCCAGATCGTCGTTCTGGATATGCGGACAAGCCTCTTTACGGCAGTACCTAAATGATTGTTCTTCCATTGTCTCTCTCAGTTTATTGGAGTAGTCGGAATTGTACGCGTCAAAGATATCTGACTCCATCAAATTCCCAATATATGCCTTGGCCGGTTCCATCCACGGGCAAAGACAAATATCACCCATATTGTTGTCGATATAAAGATAATCGTAAAATCGACGACAGTATTTCATATGTATCATCCCCTTAAATCCCCCTTAATTCTTGATCGAAGTTCTTTGATGTTCTTACGCGCCCGGCGCCGCAATCTGCCATGCAAGCGCGCGTCATAAATAATTCTTTTCCAGAATTTTAATATCAATGCTGTAATATCGTTACTGTCCCGTAAGATCCCTTCTTCTATGTCGTCAAGCCTGTACCAATATTTGACAAATGAGCCGAGGTGACGGAAAATCAAGCGGTCAAATTCATTGTTTGTGCTGCGGTTAATATGTATCAGTCTTTCAAAATGCCCGTTGATTTTACATTGCACGGTCAGCGAAGTGAAGGAACTTGATATATTCATGCAGTAAACGGACATAACACGCTGAATGTAGTACAAGCCGCCGCGGTAGAGCAAATAAAAGAACTGGGAATTATCATATAAAAAATCCTCTTTATCCTCAAGCGCATCCAAATCTACACAGCTCATGCGTATAAGACGCGAGTTGCTGTGATGCATCCAACCCGCGCCGTACAGATACTTGAAATCGTCCGTACAATACTTCCCGGTATTCCTGACATTGCGGTTATAGACGAAGAGCTTCCCGTCTTCTCTTTTACGATATACATCGTTAATATTTATATACAGTGAATTGTGAGCGCAAAAGCTGCAGTCCGGATTCTGCTCCATAGCGTCGATCTGCAACTGAAGCTTCCCCTCATCGCACCAGTAGTCGTCACATTCCAGCTGAGCGCAGTATTTCGTATCGACGGACTTATACGCCTCCCAGATATTCGTCTGCGCCCCCCGGTTTGTTTCCGCTATAAATGGGATTATCAGATCCGGATACTGTCCGGCGTATTCACGAATTATGTCGCTCGTGCCATCGGTCGATGCATCGTCGAATATATGGATCTTATACCTATACTGTGTTCTCTGGCACAATACCGACTCAATAGCAAGCCTTATATACGGCCGGTGGTTAAACGCGATAAGCAACACAGTACATATTCGCCCCTTGTCATCCAGGTCTCTGTCTCCGCCCATATCTCCGTCCCCGTCCCCATAGCCGTCCATGTCTCCGCTTCCGCCCATATCTCTGTCCCTATCTCTATCTCTATCTCTGTCTCTGTCCCTGTCCCTGTCCCTGTCCCTGTCTCTATCTCTGTCCCTGTCCCTGTCTCTGTCTCTGTCCCTATCTCTGTCCCTGTCTCTGTCCCTATCTCTGTCCCTGTCCCTGTCCCTGTCTCTGTCTCTGTCTCTGTCCCTGTCCCTATCTCTATCTCTATCTCTATCTCTATCTCTATCTCTATCTCTATCTCTATCTCTATCTCTATCTCTATCTCTGCCCATTTCATGTTCTCCAGTCTAACAAGACTTCAACTCCGTCTACATCAAAGACAGGTATGTCAAGTTTTTTATAAACCGCTTTGCGTTCGGCATAGGCGTTATCAATGAAGATGGCGCTGCGCGGCTCTATCACGGTATATTTCGGCGTTTCCGCGTCAAGCTCTATGATTTCATCGAACAAGTCACTTGAAATCTTATGCCGCTTCAAGACCTCGCTCACACTATCGCCGTGATCGGTACAGTGCCGTGTTACCAAAATGATATGCTTGCCTTTGTTGACACACTGGTACAGGAAGCGAATAATCTGTAGATTTACCAAACTGCCTCTTATTATTGTATCGTCCAAGTCGATATACACGCTCTCATACCTCAAATCTGTCCTATAACGGGAAATCAACGTCCGATCGACAGTCGCCTTATAGTTGTTTTTTAAGACTTCCGTTTCCCGTCCCATTGCCGCATAGACGCTTAAAAGCGGCAGATTCACGCCTAAAGCCCTTGATAAGCACATCGTGCCCGCACAGCGGGCGGATATTTCCAATAACTTAAAGTCACCGCAGCTATCGCGTTTTATTTGAAAATACCACAAGCCTAAAAATCTCAGTCTTGAATTTATTGTATCCGCAATACGCTCAATATCGGAAGTCAGCGGTTCATTTTGTCCGCGAACGGATACACCCCCGAATATCCGCTGCCTGGAACGCGGCAGTACCGCTTGCAGTCTACCGTTTTTATCGGTAAAACAGTCTACCGTCAGCTCTTCACCCGGCAGATACTCGCAGATCACATATTCCGCCGGGTCAAGCCCGGTTGTAATATCATCCACCGCCGGGTCAAGCCCGGCCGGAATATCATCCGCCGACAGGCCAAGCCCGGCCGGAATACCATCCGCCGACAGGTCAAGCCCGCTTGGAATACCATCCGCCGACAGGCCAAGCCCGGCCGGAATATCATCATCCGACAGGCCAAGCCCGGCCGGAATACCATCCGCCGACAGGCCAAGCCCGCTTGGAATATCATCAGCCGAATGTATAAGCCGTGAACCCGCGCCGCCCTGGCCTTTCCGCGGTTTGGCAAAGACAGGGAATCGTTCGAGCTTAGTGAAAATCTTCGGGCAGAAATCACAATCGTAAAACAATTCGTAAGTCCTCTTCTTATCCCGGCAAATCCCGGCGGTTTCCGCGCCGCAGCCCAAAACCTTAGCGTTAAGCCGGTTTTGATTCTCAGTCAAGAACAAAACCGCGTCGTCGTGCGTCGGAATGATGAGATCTATCGCGTTTTCGCTGATTACCTTGTTGATCGATTCGACAAAGCCTTCCTCTCTCATAAACGGAAGAGCGCCTATATAATGTTCAAATACAAATCCACCATGCCTGTCAACCGACGAGGCGCCGTAAAGCCTGATATTCACACAATCCGAAAGCGCATCATGCAGTTCTATTGAATTAATCTCGCCTGCCGGAAACACCAAGACTCCGATTTTTTCATTCATTTTCAATCCCCCAACCTCAGGTAATGCCATCAGCGGCGCGGCTCATATCTTCAGCCTAATGCCTTGACCATCGGCAATAGCCCCGACGATGCGCTTCATATCTTCAGCCGAATACCTTGACCATCGGCAATAGCCCCGGCGATGCGGCTCATATCTTCAGCCGAATATCTCTGATCAATCGGCAGCGGCAGCAGATTGTCTTTCAAATAAATAGCTCTCGAACCGGCGGGCGCCGCTCTTTCGATCCCATCCCAATAACGGGCGATATATATGTTCCGACTTAGCAGTTTGCCGCGCAGACCTTCACTTTTCATCAACAGAGGATATACCATCGGCGTGTTAATATTGGCCTTAATATCGCCCCTAATATTGCCGTTAGCAGTGCTGCTAGTATCTCCATTAGCATTGCTGTTAATCCTCAGTTCATTAAATCCACCGAGTTTGTCATGCATAAAGTTGAAGTTCTCGTTGCGCACCTTCCTCACATGCTCATAATTTATATTTTGCATAAGCGCTTTTGTAAGCCTCGACATCATCTTGACGGGCTGCCCCGCAAGCGAGCCGTCATTATCTTTAAAGTCTTCATATCCACCTCGTGCTCCCAGATCATGGCGTTTAAGCAAGTGCGCCATGCGCTCATAAGAGGTGTCTCGTTCGAATCGCTCTTCCATATGGCGATCGCATAATAGCATTCCCCCATCGGGCAAGCCGAAAAATTTCCTCGGACTGTAAAAGCTCGCAAGTCCGCAAGATTTGGAATAGAAGCTCTGTGCGTCGTCAACTATTAAATTTCGATATTTTCTTGACAGTATCGCCATGTTATCATCGCATACGCCGAAATAATTGTTCGCAAGGACGAAGGCATCATCGTCAAACTCGCGCGCGGGCATGAAATCCTCGTCTATATCATAAAACAAAATTTCACAATTTTCGCTGTTAACAGCGTCCCAAACTACCGGGCAGGTGTAGTACGGCACGTGGAGCGCTGTTATGCTAAATACACGAATTATATATCGCAAGGCGTTTCGCGCTGAGTTCAGTAAAACGGCGCCTGTGTGATATTCGCCGCAGCCAAATAATTCAAGTTCAAAATAAGCGCCGATTTCTCTATACAAGTGTGTATTCTCCTAACATTTTCTGTATTGCTTCAACATCGTTGAACATCATAATGTCAATAATCGATAGACCCGGCACGAATTCATTTTTAAACTGCTTATACGGCGTAAAGCTCGTTTTCATAAATTTCAAGTCGATCCCCTTAGCGCGAAAATCTTCCGGGCTGTACAGCCCCGTCCCTCCTATGGCATTGTAATACTCGGCCGCTCCCAGCCCGGTACAAATATCTATCACCCTATCCTGCGCTTTCAGCGTAGGATCTTTTTTTATGTCGGATGAAATCAATAATTCCGTATTAATTCCCACATATTCGGCAACAAGTTCAATGCTGTTCCTGAGAAATGCAGCCAGATTTTCTCCGTCGAAATCAAGTATCTCCGTCACAAGTTTCATTACTCTTGAAAAATACGGAGCCTTAGCGTAATTCGTCTGTATTGTTTTTCTGAACTTGATAAAATCGTCGAGAATGTCTGTTTGATTAATCAACTTAAACGAACTGGCGCCCTTTAGTTTTATCGTAAACAGCTGCTTTTTACTCCCTGCCAAAATGTTATTTCGATTAATCCAGCCTCCCTTTATGTAGTTTACATCATCGTAGATCACGAACTTATCGACAGCGTATATTAACTGCCAATAGCCGATATACGGTAGGAAATACGGTTGCATTATCGCTAATTTCATAGGTTTTCACCGGCCTCCATTATTCCATATCGTATCCGCCGTCCAGATTCACGATCGCACCGTTGATATAGCTATTATTTATTATACTGAGGCACATATCGGCGACTTCTTGTTCGGTAGCAAAGCGTTTCAAGGCGATCTTATTTTCTATACGCGCGCGCAGCTTTTCAGGCTTCGACTGCTGGGATTCAGTATCGACGAATCCGGGGCAGAGGACGTTTACGCGTATTTCACGTGAGGCGAACACCTTGACCAGACTTTGCGCCAGCATATTCACCGCCGCCTTAGAAACCCCGTAAGGTATGGACGTCGCATGGGGTTTTAACGAGAGCATAGCGCCGATAAACAAAATGCTTCCGCCATATGCGATATGATCCAAAAGCCGCTGTATCAAGAAAAAAGGCATGTTGACATTCGTATCCATAATCATCCGCCAATGTTCGTAATCAATCTCCTGAATAGGCTTGCGGTATGTCGCCGCCGTATTCAGTACGAGACAGTCCAGTTTATATGCCCGCGAAGCAAGCGCGTCCGCAAGAGCGTTTACACCCTCAAGCGCGGATAGATCGGCGGGAAAATCGCCGCCGGTTCTGCCGTTTCGAAATACCGTGTAGCCATTCATGGCAAGCGTATCGGCTATACACGCGCCGATACCGCGCGTCGAACCCGTAACAAGCGCATATTTCACCCGACCGCCCCCGTAAGATAGCCGCCAATCATTCTCCCGGCAAATCCTTCCTTTATATCCGCCTCTATCTCGTCGTCGCCCATTCCGGCCAAACGCGAGTAAAAGAACACACTGCGTAATCTCGTAAACGCGTGAATCGGCAGGACGCTGAGAAACTCATTGAAACCGCCCGCTGAATAGTAGTTCGCAAGCGCCTCAAATCCGTCAGCGTAAACTGACGCCAGGCTTTCTGCCCTCGCCGCGGTAAATACGCTTGAATCCCGCCGCTGAACATAGTTATATAGGCCTTCATTGATGAAGGCTGCGCGTTTCATATATGGCAAAAGCTTGAAGTTAAACAGCGTGTCCGCGCCTAAACGGAAATTTTCGAACCGAACGCCCGAATCCTTAACAATCTTAGATTTATATAGCCGCGTCCACGTATAGTTATTCGGTTTCGCGCAGGCGCAATGCCGGCAGAAATACCCATAAACATCGTCATAGACGTCGTCGGCTTCCGTCCGCATATTTGAATAGCATGTATCCCTGCGATCGGGATACACTAGATTAAAGTTACATACAGCCATATCAGCCTTATTCCCCTCAAGCGCGGCCAGCAAGCGCTCATACATAGTCGGCTCTATCCAGTCGTCATTGTCCGCAAACGTTAAGTACTCGCCGCGAGCCAGATCTATGCCCCTATTGCTCGCCGCGCCGGCGCCGGCGTTAGCCTGCCGTACAAGCACTAAGCGTTTATCGTTTTTCTCATACTCCGCTAAAAGCTCTGCCGTCTTGTCGCTAGAACCATCGTCAATGGCGATAATCTCAAGATTATCGTAGCTCTGCCCCAGGATGCTCTCAAGGCATGTTTTTACATATTTTTCCAGATTATAGAATGGGACAATAACTGAAATCAATCTATCTGACATTCTTTCTATACTCCAATATCCTGTTATAGTCCTCGATGTAGTCTATTTCCGCCCAGAAGTTACCGCTTATATCTTCAGCCCAAATCGGGCGTTCCACCGCCATGCTATACAATATTTGTTCCCACCAGTCGCCGTGGTGCTGCTGTTCCACCATAAATTCAAGGCGTTCACGGCATCTATGGATCATCTCGCCGCGAATGACCGCGAGTCCCACATATTCACAATTCGCGCCATAGCAGTCTATGCCCTTCCCGAAGTTTAATATTTTGCCGTTTTTTACGCGGAATAAATAGTCGCCTTGTTCGACGCGGCTTGAATCGCAGAGCATTATATTATCGCGTCGTTCATCAAGCAAGTGCTTCAGCAGTTTATCTTCCCAATACACATCCGCATTGCCAAGGATGACGGCGTCGCCCAAAATGGCTTCGCGCGCGAACCACAATGACACGAGCGAGTTTGTTATTGAGTAGAATACATTCTCGTGATAGGTAACATCTAAGCCGCTTAGCTCGCGAAAGATCCGCTGCTTATCGAAGCCCACCACGATATGCACGTCTATGTTATTTTCGTTCAACATTTGAACGGTATATCGTATTAAAGAAACGCCTCCTATATCAAGGGTACATTTACAATAGTCGTTTATCGAACGGCTGATGCGCGTTCCTCGCCCCGCCGCCATGAGTATTGCGGTCGTCATAATGATTGCACCTGCCTTTGTGAATAGTATTCGTCTATCAACTTATCGATTTCCATTTTGAAATCGCCGGCCGCAGAAGCGACGTCAAACGAGTCGGCCTTCGCTTTCATATATTGTTTGTTTTTATTTAATAGATTTTTATCGCTCATAAGTTCAATTATATATGGCGCCAGATCATCCTCACTCGGCGCCGCGTATGTGTCCCCCGCGAAAACATAGCCTGAAATATTGCCTTTAGGCGTCGCCAGAGCCAGTCCTTGCTGGCACGCCCAGGCGATAGACGTTCCGCCCCCTATTCTGTGCGGATTCAAGTAAAGATCGCAGATAGAGAATAAGTCCGGCAGTTTTTCTTCATACTTGATGTAACGCAGCTGCCCGCCAAGAAGCGCCCGGTACTTATCACTGACATATGCCACGGCGTCACAACCGACGATGAACCATACTAAGTGCGGCGTATTGTTCAGCAAATCACAGATCGAATCAATAAATTTGTTGCTAAGTTCAACGTTAATCCTGTTGCCTACCGTTATCATGACAAAATCCTCGCGTGAAAGGTCGAAATCGCTGCGGCTGTAGCATCCTGCCGGTGATACTTTTTCGAAAGCAGGCGCGACGTCGATGCACTGCTCTGCGGTAAACGGATGGGCGATCTCCATTGAACTCGCGGCATAGAATGCGCGCGGCATGACAATTTTATCAAAATAAGCGCCGCTTGAAGGCCGTTTCATAGGCCAATATATCACAGGGTAATCTTGAATATAATAGTATGATATGAATGAGTATTCATCCGAAATATCAATGATAAGCGCCGGATTAATCTCATTTATGCGATTCAAAATATCCTGCATGCGTTCTTTCATGGTATTGCCGTTTGGATAATATACATGAATACCTGTTCCTACGCCGTTTCCGAAGTCAGTTTTGAAGCCGGTTCTGATGTCACGGGCTGAGATATCGCCCAGGTCGGTTTTAAACTCGCAGACCGGGACACAACCTAGGTCATTTTTAAACTCGCTGGCTGAGACACGCGGTCTATAGAAGGGTTCGAACAGTGAATTCCCCGAATCATATTCAAATGCCGACAGCTCTATAAGATAAAGCTCATAGCCCTTATTCGCCAATTCCCTCAAGACAGGCGTAGTTACTTTCATCGGCGGGTAATCAGGATACATGATTTGCGTTACAACTATTCTCTTACTGTCCCGCGCTGCTTCCGCCTCCGATGCGCGGCGTCCATGATTTGTCAACTTGAAGGATTGCGCTATTTCCGAGGTCAGTTCTCTCTTTTGAAGAAAAAACTCTTTATATAAATATTCGCCATGTTCCAAATACATCATCGTAGCGTCCTGCCAAAGGAATAGCCTATCCTCAGCACACAGAGAATCCGAATATATGCAATCCATAAATCTATTCAAGAAACGTGAATTGAAGCACCCGCCTAAGTACAAAATCCGCAGCAGCAACAGTTCCGCCTTGACGGAAAATGTAAATATGTTAAATATTTCTGTAAACTGTCTTAACAGTTTACCCTTTTCAATGGGATTATCACAGGTATCCCTTAGTTCATTGATAAGGTTAAAAAAATAATCAATATGCCCTTCCGCCTTCAGAAAATAGCCGCGCAGAAGTCTTTGATCGCTGTATATACTCTCGATTAGATCCTTTATTCTCATCGTAGTTATAATCCCCCTAGCTTATGCCGAACTCAACTACCGGCAAGCGCCAATTTGCGGCAATACTCATAAATGCGTTCCCCCGATCCGTAGATCAATTCCTCCTCGTTCTTAATCTCGCCGAAATAGCCCTTAGATATACAATCACAGAATTTTTCAATGCTTAGCAATGCGCCCTCAACAAGCATATTCTTTTGTTGTACAAAGCTTCTCAGCATTTCATCAGATATTTGATCGCTGAGCCGCAGCGCCAGTTCGCTTGCGGAATCATCTTCTGTATCAATAAAAAATATGGAGTTACGTACAAATGGCAAGAGAACCAGTTTTTCCCCATGCACGAGGGCGCAGGTGAATTTACTGGCGTCGACGTCCGATATCTCACTTATATAGTCTTGCAATATACTATCATCTTCTATAGTGCAGCTCGTCTTATCGATTTTAAGTATTTTGTCTGCAGCGGCGGGAATGAGCCATAGGTGTTTGCCTACAGAAAAGAACCATCCATATGCATAGGCCTCTTTTCCCGTAACATATGGCAGATCAATAATGCGCGAATCCGCGCCGTCCCATCTCACCAATACCGCTTTATTGCGCCCCAGAAGCCAGTGCGCTTCCCCGTCGTAGAGAATATTTGCATACGCGAACTGTTCTTTACCGATCCTTTCAAGCTTCCAAGTCCCATCGTCCATATTGAACTCCAATACGGCGTTTGCATTTTCACAGGCTACCCTGAGCTTATTGCCCGTTAAACACGGATGCCCGCGCAGGAAAATTGTTTTGCTCTTTTCGAAGGCTAAAGACTTCACCTGTCCCTCCCAACCTGAGTGAACAATATATTCATCCGATTCCAAATCAAGCTCCAGAATCCCAGGGAAATTAACCGGAATAAAGAACAATTTCATTTTATACTGTACGATTCTCCCAAAGTACGGTTCAGGCAAGTCGGCGATATGTGTTTCCAACGAGATGTATTTGAACGTCTGCGAGCTTTTGTTGTATACAGCTATCTCCTTTGCGTTAAACGGCGAAAAGTATACGCTCTCACCGGCGTCAAAGCTTGCGTAGTACTGCATATATCCCTCTTTTGGCTTTACGAATGTGATGGGGCAGACATCGCCGTTATCAATATCTACGCTGACGAACAGGTTATCGCTCACATTTGTGAGAAGGATTCTGTTATCAATAATACTCGCGTCCCATGTTATGATTGCGCTGAAATGAAGCCCTTTCTCTCTCAGCATTACCGGTTTTTCCATTACCTGAAACAATCTTACTAAACTCGATATATCGCCATAGTAGGCGTCACTCCAGACCAATGCCCTATGTAAGTCCGCGCTGTCGTCATAAATGCCCCACGCCCCGCTCTTGTAGCCGCTTATGATTTGCCTATATTCGTCCAATATGCGCGGACGCATTGACTTATACGTTGCTTCACTCAGCGGGTGCGGGCGCCACCACAATACAATATCGCCGCGTTCGCGGAACACGCTTATGATAGAGCGCAGTTTTATCAGATACTGTTCATCTCCTTCAAGTATGGATCCCACGCTCGTATTAAAAAACACGATCTTCTTCTCGCCGATAAGCTCACGCCATTTACCAGGCAGTTCGCAATCTTCACGCCCGGCGCCCATAACAGCGTCATACTTGGGTGAACCCAGCGCCGCAAATTTGTCCTCCGGCTTTCCAAACCGTTCACCGTATTTTTTCTTGAATATCCGGATGTATGTGTCCCGCACCTTTTCCGACTGAACGATTATCTTGTGCGCAAACACACATCCGGCAAGCGTACAAAAATGCTCATCCACATCATCCACTGCCACAAAATAGGGAACATATACCAGTAGATCTGTCAAAGTCCTCAGTCGTTCACAGTAGAAATCACTGTGAACGCTCGTAACGAAGTTGCCCGAATCGTAAGGCGCGAATGTATATATCACATCGGGATGATTCGCGGCGATGTCATACTCCTGCCAGTCTGTACACTCGATGTCAGGGTAATACTCCGGTCCCTCGTAACTCATACGGCCAAACGAGCCGTCGCTGCCGCGTTCGAAGAATGGTATGGGAATCCAGTAGGCGCTGCAATCCGGATCAGCCTTAGCGGCTAAATAGATACTCATGACGCTATCACTCATGCTTGCCTTATACGACAAGAACACGACCTCAAGCCTGTCGGCCTTTAGCTCTGATTTGACGCAACTCTTTATCTTGAATAAATGCTTACGCAGGGTATTTTCATTGACCTCTCCGCCGCTATACTTAAACAGCAATCCACAGTAATCTTCCAATAATGCAACAGCCTGCGTTCCAACGCCTGTTACACTCTCTATGTGATGCCCTATAGCTTGCGCGAATTCCTGACATTCAACAAGTAAATCGGAAATAACAGCCTCGGCGGATTGCTTATGCAATTCGTCAAGCGCCTCGCCCAATGTCTCTATCAATTCCAGGATTTGCCTTTGTTGCTTCTTTCTCATCTTAAAATACACCGTTCCTTCGTCCACATGCATAATATAACATATCACGCGGTGCAATTCAAGATGTAAGTATAGCAAAATTTGGGTATTAGTCGAATCTATGTATTTGTTTAGCAGTTTAGGCTTAATATGACGTCTTATTCTTGTTAAAATCGCATATCATACCTTTAAGGGAGGACTTATGAACCGAGAATGACATAAATACAATAAAAAACAGCAGCAAAAGAAATTTCCTTCACTGCCGCTTATAATGCTTTAATGTAAATTTATCCTATTTATTTTTTATGGAAGAACAGTATAAAAAACCCGATGCGCATCTCTACTGTGCTATTTATACTACTCTACAACAGCAGTTACAACGCCGGAACCTACGGTTCTGCCGCCTTCTCTTATAGCGAAGCGCAGTCCCTCTTCTATGGCTATGGGCGTGATCAGCGTGATCGTCATCTGGATG
>JAISED010000026.1 GCA_031264295.1 Eubacteriales Family XIII. Incertae Sedis bacterium
TCTCATATTCTGGAAAACGAGTCCAGCCTTTTGAGAATATTTTCGAAAAAAAAGAAGCCTTTCGGCTTCTTCGTTAATTGCGCTGCTTATTAAGGGGTACCTACCTCTGAATAGACACCCGCGAAGGGGACGAGCACAGGCGACGCTGATATAAAAAGAACAAGCAAAACGATTACTATGTTATTATAGATATGTCTATCTTGTTCATGCATGATTATGTCAAACCTTTTCAATATGTTAAACGCAATGTGAAGACGCAATGCCCTTTCTGCTTTCCTAATGTCACAGTTCATCGGTTTCTAAGAAAAGTGACATTAGGAAAACATTGAAGAGCTAACCTAACTTTATAATGCAGCTTGTTTTCTAAGCCTGGATCCTAACTTGGAACGGCGTTAATGCACCAGCTTGCTGCGCTATGAACATAGCATTTACAGCAGTCTGTGCAAGACCATCGTAGGGGTCACCCGGAGCAAAATCATATCGATCCTTTATCAGTACTAAATTCCCGTATATCCGCTCCCAAGAGAACCCGTGTATTGCAAAATACAGATCTTTCTGTGCTGCGGCAGATGCAGATTTAGGATATTCTGCATTTCCATACTGTATTCCCCGATTTGCTTGATTTTTGACATCAGTGGTCACCGAAGATGCGTAGATATTCCCCATTGTCGGCGTGTAGGTTGAATCAGTAACATTATTCGCCTGGGCGTGAAGCAGGAACTCTGTTGACATTGGGTAATTTGCAAGTGTGAAATATGATACTATTGCAGCTATGGCGACATCATGAATACTTGCCGCCCTTTGAAGTGTTCTTTTACTTTTAGGCGAGTCCAATACTTGATCATGAGTTTTTTCTTGGTAAAGCGTATAAGATTCTAACAATTCAGTGGCGCTATCTATTAACGCCTGCACTTTTTCAATCTCAGAAGGATCAGTTAGCGAAGCAAGAACGCCCTCGTAATTTATGATTAATGAGCTTATCTCGGATTCAACAGTTGTACCTGCTTCTTCTAACGAGGCTTCCATCTCTGAAATGAATTCCGTTTGCTCTGCAATAGTTTCATTTTCATTAGTTAAGTTGCTTACCATTGCAAAACTTGGGACAGCAGAACTAATTAGCAGCATTGATGTGATTATTACTGTTATTATTTTTTTCATTTTCTAAACTCTTTAGAATATTATAGTTGTGGTGACAACCAAGCCACCAAAGTTAACTGTTCTACCCCATGCCAAACGTGAAAGTTTTAATCGTACATTTCTATCCGGCATGGAATCGGCTCTTCCTATTCGGCATGGAATCGACTCTTGACTTCTGTCAAAATATCAGATATTATAATGTTATGTTTCTTGTGAGAGGCAACTATTTTCTTTTTCCGGAGCACGGGTACTTGTAAAATAGATGCCTCTTTACTTATTCGCAATCATAGAACCACCTCCCATACAGGTATGCTGAGCTTCCTCAACCCATATTACATACAAATGATGTGCTTTGCGACTGAAGAACTGCAATTGCGGCCAGTACTTCGGTACTCTATGAACCTATGAGGTTTTCCGGATAGGGTTGTACTGCCTTAACGCGGTTTCTTCTACTTATAAACATTATAACTATTACAGCAACTTGAATGTCAATGCAGATTTCAAATAAATTAAATTTAATAAAGTCTTGAAATATTGCCGTTTTCAAAATCAACAAAACAGATTTCGACGCTAAAAACATTCAAGCGGCTTGCATGTTTTGAAGAAACTGCTCAAAAGACATTATTAACATTTATCAATAACATTTGCAATTTGCCTTGGTTTATTTTATAATAGTAAGGCGTGATACGGCGCTCTGCGATATGCGGGGCGTATCACTCTCTGCTCCGTTACGGCGGAGCCATCAAGTCCAGAGGGAGGTGAAAAAGAATGAATCATTACGAGATTATGTTCGTAATCGCGGCTGCGTTGGAGGACGAGAAGAAAGAGTCAATGATCGAAACGGTCAAGGAGATTATTTCCAATGGCGGAGAAGTCCTCAAAACAGACGTGTGGGGTATGCGTAAGCTGGCCTATCCCATCGAGAAGAAGAACGAAGGGTATTATGTGGTAGTCGAGTTCAATGCTCCGGCGGATCTGCCGAAAGAGCTTGACAGAAGACTCCGTATATCCGACAACATAATCCGCCACATGATAGTCAATAAAGACGAGCGGTAGCGGAAGAGGCGCGGCCGCCGCTTAGGCGCGCCGGATATGTTGCGCTGCTGTCTTATGATACGGCGCAGCTTGATGGAATTCGGACGGCAGGCGGCGCGTTCGTGTACAAAACAAACGGAAAGGGATGAAGAACATGAATCAAGTCATACTAATCGGTCGGCTCACAAGAGATCCGGAGGTTCGGTACACGGGAGATCAAATGGCTATAGCCAACTTCACCCTTGCCATAGATCGCCCCGTGCGTCAGGACAAGGAGAAACAAGCTGATTTTCTGCGGGTTACCGTTTTCGGCAGACAGGCTGAGACTTGTGAGAAATACCTGAAGAAGGGGAGAATGGCCGCCGTCCAGGGCAGGCTGCAGACAGGCAGTTATAAGAACCGGGAGGGCGTCACGGTCTATACTACAGATATTGTTGCGGACAGAGTGGAGTTCATCGACTGGGGCGACAAGTCAGGGCGTCAGGCGTCGGAATCCGGAGGCGGATTCAGCCGCGGGTTTGAGAACGACTATGAACGTCCGACGGAACGAAGCCATGAAAGCGGGTTTGAGCGTCATGACGCTCAGCCGCCGGGCATACCGGAGGGCTTTACGGCTCTCGACGACGGGGACGACGATATTCCGTTCTAGGGTTTTAAGCTGTCCCTAATATTATTATGAGGAAATGATATCGAAGGAGATAGAATAATGATGATAGAAAAGAAGCGTGGAGGCATGAGAAGAAAAAAAGTATGCCAGTTCTGCGCGGATAAAACAGAAAACATCGACTATAAGGATGTTGATAAACTTAAGAAGTATGTTACCGATCGCGGTAAAATCTTACCGAAGCGTGTCACCGGGACATGCGCGATTCATCAAAGGGATGTGACAAAGGCGATAAAAAGGGCGCGTATCGTCGCGTTGTTACCTTATACGGCGGATTAACAGAGAAACGATCACACAACGGTATACAAAGCGGCTTTTGCCGCTTTTGTTGTCTTGATAGCGGTGGCCGACGTATGAAGGGGGGAGCGATATGGGAGATAAAATACTTAATTCCATTACAAGCCTGTATCTCAGATGGATTGTGGTAATGAGCCTCATATTTTCCGGCGGACTCTTATATTTCCATAGGATTGCGGGCGTTGTCGCCTTCGGGTTAAGCGCGGCCGCCTTCGGGGTTCTTCTGATACTGCGATCCAGGCAGAGGATCTGGGTTACCGAATATCTCGAAGAGGCGGTCGGAGAGATAGACGAAACGATGCGGCACTCCGTGATGAATCACCCATTGCCGCTGTGTATTGTGAACAGTGAAGGACGGATAGTTCTGGCGAACAGGCTCTTCAAGGAGCTTTACCCGGATACTGTCATCACAAAGTCGGAATTTAACAGCACAGTAGGGATTGAACTAAAGCGATTTTCGCCGGGCGAGTATGAAAATCTCAAGTATATTGAGGCGGGAGGCAGATTTTTCAGGGTCGTCCCGGTGTATATGAAGCAGGATGAAGGCGACGCGGCTATGTTATACTGGCTTGATGTGACCGAATTCGAAGAGCTGAAAGTCAGATACCGTGACGAAAAGAAGTGCTTCGCGCATATTCAGGTAGATAATTATGACGAATTATTATCAAACTCTCCTGACGACAAGCGTTCTCTGATCGCGGCGGGGATTGAAAAGGCTATACGCCAATGGGCCGGCGGTATGGATGCGTCCATAGTAAGGTACTATACGAGTAAGTATTTCGTGGTCTTTGAGAGTCGTTATTACGAGAAGCTGGTCAAGGAAAAGTTCAGTATACTTGATGAAGCGCGGCTCATTGAGACGGATGCGGACTTCCCGGTTTCACTGAGCATGGGGATAGGGGTAGGCGGCGCTACGCCCGCCAGAACGGACGAATATTCCACGTTCGCGCTGGATCTTGCTCTGGGCAGAGGCGGCGACCAAGCTGTGGTGAAGCGCGGCGATATTGTGGATTATTATGGGGGGACGCTGGACGTTATAGAGAGGCGCAACAAGGGCAAATCCCGTGTTATGGCTCACGCGTTCCGCAGGTTGATAGAGCAGTCCTCCAAGGTGATAGTCATGGGGCATAAATACCCTGATATTGATTCATTCGCGTCAGCGGTAGGAATAGCGCGCATTGTGATGAATCGGGGACATGACGCCTACATAGTCATAAATGAGGTCAATGATTCTTTATCCAGATTTTTCAATGCGGCTGTGGACAGTAAAGAGTACAACTTCATGAACAGTGAAGAGGCCTATGAAACGACAATGAAGAATGCCCTGCTGGTAGTTGTTGATACGAACAGGCCGAGCCTGACGGAGGCGCCGGGTTTATTCGAAAGAGTCGAAAAGACTGTCGTCTTTGACCATCACAGGAAGACGGAGGAATACATTGAAAATGCCACGCTGACATATATGGAGCCTTCGGCGTCATCCACATCGGAACTGGTCACAGAGGTTATGCAGTACATGGCGGATAAAAAGAGCATTTTGCGGCTGGAGGCGGAAATGCTGCTGGGGGGCGTCATCGTCGATACGAACAGCTTTTCCGTAAAGACCGGTACGCGTACGTTCGAAGCGGCCTCATGGCTCAGGAGGAACGGAGCGGAAACCTCGACAGTGCGCCAGTATCTGCAGGACGATATTGAAGATTATAAAAAGCGGTCGGGCATAATCATGAACGCGCAATTCCTGGAGGGCGGCATAGCTATTTCTATAAACAGAAGCAAGGATATGAATGTGCAGATAATAAACGCTCAGGCCGCCGATGAGCTCTTGGATATAAAGGGAACAAGGGCGAGCTTTGTGATAGGGGAAACGAAATCGGAAGTGATAATAAGCGCAAGATCCCTCGGTGAGATAAACGTTCAAACCATCATGGAGAAATTGGGCGGCGGCGGTCATCTGACGATGGCGGCGGCGCAGATTCACAACATGTCGGTTGATGAAACATTGGAAAAGCTTAAAACGGTGATAAAAGAAGCAATGCCGCAGCTGCGCCGGATGTGAGGCGGGGCGGGAACCACGGCGGGACAGGATGGGACGGCCTGTGGGTTGAGTAGTTACAGTTCGGGCGAAAGAGTCAAAGGAGTCGATTATGGTAGTAATATTATTGAGGGATGTAAAAGGACTAGGAAGAGCGGGCGAGGTTGTAAAGGTGAATGATGGCTATGCGAGGAATTTTTTGTTCCCCAAGGCTATGGCCACGCCGGCGACGGACGGGAATATAAAGAATGTCGAGCAGCAGAAGAAGATCCTTGTGGAAAAACGGGATAAGGAGCTGGCGTCCGCGGAAGCTCTCGCCGGGAAGATAGGCGCCCTGAGCGTGAAGATAATGACAAAATCAGGAGAAAATGGAAGACTTTTCGGATCGATAACATCTAAAGATATAGCGGACGCGTTGAAAGCGCAGCATAAGATCGATATAGACAAACGCAAGATTGTGCTGGAAAGCCCCATAAAAAACGTTGGAGAATCCAGCGTTGAAATCAAGCTCTATCATGAGGTGACGGCTGTACTCAAGGTTGTCGTGGAGGCTTAGGCCGATAGTGGCATAAAGCCTTGAAGTCGCAGCGCAGTGTGTTGAATGAAGTCACAGGGATGTTCAGGAGGTCGTGATGGAGGCAAATACTAATGAGCGTATTCCGCCGCATAATGATGAGGCGGAAAAGTCGGTTTTAGGCGCGCTCATGCTGGATAAAGACGCCTTGCTTGATGTTATGGAGATCCTCAAGGAGGACGACTTT
Source organism: Eubacteriales Family XIII. Incertae Sedis bacterium (assembly GCA_031264295.1). GTDB lineage: Bacteria > Bacillota > Clostridia > Peptostreptococcales > Anaerovoracaceae > JAISED01. Next base: position 5,924 of record JAISED010000026.1, read on the forward strand.
TACAGTGAGGCGCATAAGAAGATATTTCTGGCGGCTAAATCCCTGTATCGTTTGAATAAGCCGGTGGATATCGTGACGGTTTCGGATGAGCTTGGACGTCAAAAGGATCTGGAGATCGCGGGGGGACGCGCGTATGTTTCTTCTCTGCCGTCTATGGCGCCTACTATTTCAAATGCGGATCAGTACGCGAGAATCGTTTCGGAGAAGGCCATACTGCGCCGCCTGATCAAGGCTTCATCGGAGATCATGGACAACGGATTTCAGGGCAGCCGCGACGCGCGTGAGGTGCTTGATTCGGCTGAGCGGAGTATACTTGAGATAGCTCAGTATGGGCAGAGGAAGGAGTTCACCCACATCAAGGACGTGCTGTGGGAGAATGTGAACCGCATTGACGAGATCTCCAAGATCAAGGGATTGACGGGATTGACTACAGGATATGCGGATCTGGACAAAAAAACGTCCGGACTTCAGAAGTCGGATCTTATAATAGTAGCGGCGCGTCCAGGCATGGGTAAGACCGCCTTCGCGCTCAATATCGCGCATAGGGCGGCCACACGAGCCAAGGCGAACGTCCTCGTATTCAGTCTCGAAATGTCGAAGGGTCAGCTGGCTAACAGGATTCTGAGCCTTGCGTCGAACGTGGAGATCACCAGACTCAGGGACGGCAAGCTGAACGATGAGGATTGGGCGAATATAAACGACGCCCTTGACGTACTGGCGGATACGTCGATATTCATCGACGACACGCCGTCCGTTCCCGTCTTGGAGATAAAGAACAAGGCGCGGAGGATGAAGGCGGAAAGAGGACTAGATCTCATAATAGTGGATTACCTCCAATTGATACCGGGCGACGGACATAGCGAGAACAGACAGCTTGAGATCAGTTCTATAAGCCGTATGTTGAAGGCGCTTGCCAGGGAAATGGACTGCCCCGTAATAGTGCTTTCGCAGCTTTCGAGAGCCGTTGAGCAGCGAGGCAAGGGTAACCGGCGGCCTATACTCTCGGACCTGCGGGATTCGGGCGCTATAGAGCAGGACGCGGATATAGTCATCTTCCTTTACAGGGAGGACTATTATGACGATGAAGAACCTGAAGAGGATCAGAACGTCTGCGAGGTGAACATAGCGAAGCACAGAAACGGGGAAACGGACAGGATCTATCTCACATGGGTGGGTAAATATACCAAATTCGCCGATAAAGCATACGGCGAGAGAGATGATTGAAAGGAGCAGGTACATTGTCAAGTTTAGCGATCGTAGGTTCCCAATGGGGAGATGAGGGCAAGGGCAAGATTATTGATTATCTTGCAGGCAAGGCTGATATGGTAATAAGGGCGCAGGGCGGAAGCAACGCAGGCCATACAGTGGTGATCAACGGCAGGAAGTACGCGCTGCATCTGATCCCATCAGGTGTACTGAATGGCAATACTGTCAATATTATCGGGAATGGGGTCGTCTTCGACCCTGAGAGTTTTTTTGCGGAGCTTGAGCTTCTGGAGAAGGATGGCGTTACCACTGACAATATTTACTTGAGCGATAGGGCGCATCTCGTGTTTCCGTATCACAAGACGCTGGATGAACTCTATGAAAACGCCAGAGGCATCGGAGATATCGGCACGACGAAACGCGGCATCGGACCGGCTTATATGGATAAAATAGAAAGAACCGGCATAAGGGTATGCGATATGCTCGACGAAGCGGGCTTTCGGAAGAAGATCGAGAGGCAGATCGAGGCGAAGAACAGGCTTATCGCGGGGGTATTCGGCGGTGAAGCGCTTGAGGGTGAGAAAATCGTCAAGCTCTATCTCGAATATGCGCGCCGCCTGGCGCCGCGGGTTCGCGATACAGGCGTCATGGTCTATGAGGCGATGAGCGCGGGCAGGAAGATTCTGTTCGAAGGAGCGCAAGGTTCCATGCTTGATATAGACTTGGGGACTTATCCCTATGTGACCAGTTCTCATCCCGTTTCAGGCGGGTTCACCACGGGAGCGGGCGTAGGGGCGGGGCTTATACGTGATGTTGTGGGCATCACAAAGGCGTATACCACGCGCGTGGGCAAAGGCCCCTTTGTTACGGAGCTTTTGAATGAAACGGGAGACAGGATACGTGAGATCGGACATGAATACGGCGCGACTACGGGAAGACCGAGGCGGTGCGGTTGGTTTGACGGACTCGTCGTCAGGTACTCGGCGAGGATTAGCGGCATTACGGGACTGGCTCTGACGCTTCTTGACGTTCTGAGCGGTTTCGACGACTTGTATCTCTGTGAGAGCTATGATTATCACGGCGAGCGCATCGATCATTTCCCCGCGAGCTTGGATGTAGTGTCGGAGTGCGCCCCTGTGTTCAGGAAGCTGCCGGGCTGGAGGACAGATATCTCGGGGTGCGCGGTCTATGAGGATCTGCCGGCGAACGCGAAGGCTTATGTTAACGCGGTGGAGGAGATAACGGGAGTTCCGGTGAAGATAGTGTCTGTAGGACCCGACAGGAAACAGACTATCATACGTGAAGAGGTATTTTAATCCGCTGAAGGGGACATACTAAATGCGTTTCAGGAAAGAAAGGTCGATAAAGTTTAACTTGATGAGCGATACGCACATCGAGAATATTTTCATAAACGAAATGATGGCGGTCGCGCCCGGTGATTATGTAAAGGTCTATCTGCTGGCTCTCATGTACGCTGAGCTTGGAATGGAGATAGGCAATCATGATATAAGCAAGCATCTTCGGATGCCGGTGGAAGATGTGCTTAAAGCGTGGACTTATTGGGAAAGCGAAGGTGCGGTTAGGAAATATTACGAAAATCCGGAGGATAGACTCCGTTATGATGTGGAGTTCATCAATTTAAAGAGCATGACCTATGGCAGAAGGAAAACGGCGGGGGACGGCAGGAAAAAACAGACTTCCGACTTGCCGCCGAATATAAGCGCCCTCTTGTCAGACAGGAAACTACAGGAGCTTTGCCGCGAGGTGGAGAGCATCGCAGGATGTCCTATATCACCGGAAGTGATAAAGGATATTGTGTCTTGGGTGACGGACATAGGCGCTTCGGAAGAGGTGGTCGCATATGCTTACAGGTATGCGGCGCGCAAACCGGAGCGGCAGGGCAAGATCAACGCCATGACAAATTATGCCAGAAAGCTCGTGAGATCGTGGACTGACAAGGGACTCAATTCTGTAAGCGCTGTGGAGGCCTATCTTGAGGAGAATGATTTGCGCCGCAATCAGTACAAACGTGTGTTGAAGGCGCTGGGCATGAACAGGGGAGCGTCCGAAGAGGAACAGCGCATTATGGATGTGTGGTTTGACGAACTCGCGCTGGATATAGAGACTGTTCTATCGGCGTGTAAGAAAACCAGCGGTATTAACAGCCCGAATATCAACTATGTGGACACTGTGCTGAAGGCTTGGGCTAAGGGCGATACAAAGGCGCGCAGCGGTGGAGGCGGCAGCAAGGAGTCTGCCGGGAAGCAGCAGCTTTCGGCGGTAAACAAGGTATATGAGAGGCTGCGCGAGAAGGCGGAGCATGAAGCCGATGCGCGGCGCGACGAGGTGTACGTGCGGGTTCCGGAGATAAAGAAACTCGATGCGGCGATAATGAAGCAGAGTGTGGATATTTCCAGGGCGATGCTTTCGGGCGCCGGGAATGCCGGTTCCAAGATTGTGAGTATGCGTGCGGAACTGGAAAACATGAAGTCGGAGAAGGCGTTTCTCATGACCGAGAACAATTTCACTGTGGACTACATGGACATAGTATATCACTGTAAAATATGCAAAGATACAGGGACAAAGGACAACGGAGACCGCTGCGCGTGTTTCGCCGGGCATCTCGCTGAGATCTGACGCGGCTATACGTCAGTTTCCGGCGCGGGCAGCGGTTGATTACGCAGCGGCGGCGGTTCGATGGCCGCCGCGCGGAGATCTGAGAGCTTTGTGAAGATAGTGTGAATTAACGGGAAAAGGGCAAAAACGATTTGAAAAATCTTATACATTGTAATATAATATCTATGGACTATTCAACAAACAATTCTTCGAACCAGTATGGCGATACCCGGAGTTTATTCGGAGCCGCGAACTAATTTGCCATCTAGAAGGGACTATAAGGGTTTTTAGAAGTCCCCTATAAGCCGCCTCTAGTGATCTGCCACCGGGAGGCGCTAGATTGTTTAATTCCGTATACGCGCGGGGGAGAACCCCGACGCGGTTATCGCTGTCGATTTGATTGTGCAGATTCGCCGAAGCGCGGGGAGAGAGGGATGATGACAGGCAGAAGACGACAAGTCAATGAAATAATATACGAATCAAGTATTGATATAAAAAAAATTAAACGGCTTAACTATAAGGACGATAAAAGGCTAAAAAGCGAACCCGTAGATGAGTTGCCAAGTATTATGGTCGATCAGGCTGTTGATCGCGTCTTTGTTCTTTTCGAAAAGGGACAAGAGGCTTTCGGAACGGGTACGGGAAAGATCGCGGGCTTATTCTTGCCTCATCTTGCGAGACTGGCGGCAGTGATTTCGGCTGTTGTTTCGAAGGCTGCGGCATTCATCGCGCACCGGGCAAGGGCTTTGTCGGCATGGTGTTCGCATAGGCTTGATTCCGCTTTGGCCGGTTTCAGCGCTGCGGTAGAGAGAGGAAATCCAGCGGCCTTGCAGGCGCTTAAGGTGCTCAAGGGCATAGGCCGGTTTTGTGTGTTGTGCCGCAGAGGGAGTCTGGCGGCCGGCGCTAAAGTGAAATCTATTGCGATCATCGGAGGGAAAACGCTGTTTCTGTTTGCCGCAGCTTTCGCCCGTGGGGTGAAAACCGCTTGCCTTACCGCAGTGAAAGCGTATAAGGGCTTATGTGACTTCCTTGAGCTTCATAAGACGGCTGCTGTAGCGGCGCTGTGCGTCATTCTGACGGTGGCGGTAGGTTCAGCCGCTGCGGTGAATCACTACAGCGCTTATGAATATATGTATAACGGTAAACTGCTGGGCTACGTGAAGGATAAGGACATAGTATACAGCACTGTCGGACTTGTAGGCGATAAGCTTTCCGAAGCGTACAGCGCTCAGATAAGGATCGATCCGCAGAAGGATATAAGCTTCAAGCGTGTTTATGTTTCCGACCAGAAGATGGACGGGCATGAGGATGTGCTTCATCATCTGACATATATGAGCGACATGAAGGTTACGGGATACGCGATAGTGGCCGACGGAAAGAGACTCGCGGTTCTTGACAGCAGAGAAACGGTTGATACGCTTCTTGGCCAGGTGAAGGGTGAGTTCACCGAGAGTACGGACGGAGCGGAGAGAGAGTTTAAAAGGATCGACTTTGCCGAGAATGTCGAGATAGAAGAGATCGACACGCGCCTTGCGAAGTTGGAAGACCCCACTGCAGTTTTGGATTACATACTGACAGGGGCGGTTGAACAACAGATTCACTTGGTGGTCAAGGGAGAGACTCTATCCGATATAGCCAAGATGAACGGACTAAAGACGGCGGAATTGATGGCGCTTAATCCCGAGATAGTGCCTGAGCGTATGCAGATAGGCCAGGAAGTGAAACTGGAACGTATAGTTCCGCTTGTAACGGTGGAAACCGTTGAGGTGGCCACATATAGCGAAGTTGTACCCTACGATATAGTCTATGAGGATACATCCGCCATGTATCAAGGGGAGCAGACGGTAAAACTCGCGGGCAGTAACGGCGAGCGTCGTGTCACCGCTGAGATAACGAAGCAGAACGGCATCGAAATAGCTAAGTCGGAACTTGATTCGTCGGTTCTGGTTGAACCATCATCTCAGGTGGTGCTATCGGGTACTAAGGAAGTGCCTCCGCTTATCGGTCTGGGATATTTTGAATACCCAACGCGCGGACGGCTCAGCTCGCGTTTCGGTATGCGCTGGGGCAGACATCATAACGGTATAGATCTCGCTTCGCCTTCGGGCACGGCGATAAGGGCGGCTGACGGCGGGAAAGTCACTTTCGCCGGATGGAACGGCGCCTTGGGCTATACGGTTATAATAGACCATGGTGCTAACAGGGAGACGCTTTATGGGCATTGCAGCAAGCTGCTCGTTTCAAAAGGGGACAAGGTATATCAAGGTCAGCATATTGCTAATGTCGGAAGCACAGGGAACAGCACAGGGCCGCACTTGCATTTTGAGGTACATATCAACGGTGCAGTTAAAAATCCATTGAATTACTTATGATCGCTAATACTGTTTGGGTTTTATCAGGAGAATACGTATGGAAGCAAAAAAAGTCTTGATAATCGAGGATGAGAAGTCGATCTCCGATATTATTCAGTTTAACCTCAAGAAAGAGGGCTTTGACGTCGATACCGCCTATGACGGCGAGTCAGGGCTTGAAAAGGCTTTGAACAGTAAACCGGACATCATACTGCTTGATGTGATGCTGCCGGGGATCGACGGCTTTGAAATTTGCAAAAAAGTCAGAGAAACCAGCATAGTCCCCATTATTATGCTTACCGCTAAGGAGGAAGAGGTCGATAAAGTGCTGGGTCTTGAATTGGGCGCGGACGACTATATCACGAAACCCTTTGGCATGAGGGAGCTTGTAGCGCGGATCAAGGCTAATATCAGAAGGTTTGATTTCGATGAGAATAAGGACGACTCTTCTTCGAACGTGATGGAGTTCGGAAATCTGGCGATAGATATGAATCGCTATGAGGTGCGCAAGGATGGTGTGGCGCTTGAGCTTACACTACGTGAGTTTGAATTGCTGCAATATCTTGCGGAGAGGGAAAACCGCGTATTTTCAAGGGAAGATCTCCTGACGGATGTATGGGGATATGAGTATTACGGCGACATACGCACTGTAGATGTGACCGTGAGAAGGCTGCGCGAGAAATTGGAGGATGATTCGAGTGCTCCTAAATATATTATGACTAAAAGAGGAATAGGATACTATTTCAGGAGACCGTAATAAATGGCTGGAAAACGCAAAAAAATGTGGAGCAGCATCAGGTGGAAGCTCGTCTTTATTTACCTGTTATTGGTCTTTATAGCCACATCTATAATCGGCGTTTTCATAATGAATCAACTGGAAGCATACTACAACGCCTCTACTACTTCTAATCTGAGAAAGACTGTCAGTGAAACAACTCTATTAGCTTCTCTCGGCGCTTATGATGTGCCTGCGGAACACCGTGACGAGATCCAGACGAGTGTGGACGCTTGGTCGAGAACGCTCCAAAACGAAATATTCGTAATAGATTCACATTGGTTGATCGTGGCCGCAACGAACGAGTACAAGGGACTAAGCGCTTATGGCTTGCTTGATGAGGGTCTGATTTTTAGGGCGCTTAAAGGGGAATTCGATGAGTTCGGGGAGATGGATGCTACTTATCTGCGGGACAATGAGAATATTCCTGTAAAGAATCTGGTGTTTCCTATAGTGGGCAGAGACGGTGAGATAAACGGGGTGCTTTATTTCAGGGTCGATATGACGAGCGTCAGGGAGACCTTGAACGAGTCGCAGTTTATGTTTGTGCGCGCCATGATAATAGCCCTGGCCATAACAGTAGTGCTGGGCTTTTTTATTGCCAGAAGTATTACGGTTCCCATAAATGACGTTACAGAGAAGGCGGAAAAGATGGCTCAAGGGGATTTCAGCCAAGAAGTCAGCGTCAAATCGGACGATGAAATAGGGAGGTTCGCCGAGATGTTCAATCTGCTCAGGATTGAGCTGGGCAGGACGGTTTCGGAGATATCAAACGAAAAGAACAAGCTGGAGGCCATACTGAAGAATATGGTTGACGGCTTGATAGCCGTGGATCTGTCAGGCCAGATCATTCACGCAAATCCCGCTGCCAGAGAGATGTTAAAGTTCAATGAAGAGGATATCAAAACGAAGCATTACGATGAAATTATCGAGATTATTGGGGAATATGATATCGATCTGTCACTGAAAATGATACGTAAGAACTGTGAGAACGGCGCGGTTATGGAACTCTTGGCGCACGGCGGCGCGACTTACGCGGTGCGGTATGACAGGTTTCAGGATGAAGGCGGCCGGGATATCGGGATCATAATGCTGCTGCAGGATATAACGGAGCAGCAGAAACTTGAAAAGATGCAGATGGATTTCGTAGCCAATGTATCTCATGAGCTTAAGACGCCGCTTACGACTATCAAGAGTTACACCGAGACGCTGCTTTTAGGGGAGGTAGAGAGCGGTGAGACGGTTACAGAATTCTTGAAGATTGTGGAGGCGGAGGCGGATCGGATGAACCGCTTAGTGAAGGATCTTCTGCAGCTTTCGAGGCTTGATTACAAGCAGGAGAAGTGGCATAAAAAGGAAGGCGAACTCATAATGCTGCTGAAGCTGGCGGTGAAAAAGGTTGAAATGATGGCGAAGAGCAAGGAGCAGCGGCTAAATATTCTCTTCGATCCTGATATACGCATGGTGATCGAAATGGACAGGGATCGCATTGAACAGGTTATACTTAACATACTCAGCAATGCAATAAAATATACAGGTGAAAACGGGCGGATAGATATAGACGCCTATGTGAATGAGCAAAACGCCCAGGTGATTATAAGCGATAATGGTATAGGCATACCGGAAAACGAGCTTTCAAGGGTATTTGAGCGCTTCTTTCGTGTGGATAAGGCGCGTTCCAGAAGCGCGGGCGGAACGGGACTCGGATTATCTATATCTAAGCAGATAATAGAAGAACACAAGGGGAGCATTGAGATCGAAAGCAAGGAGAGAAAGGGGACAAGGGTGACAGTGACACTGCCGCTTATACCGGTCAGAGGACAGAAGAACATCGTGTAGTTGCGCGTGCTGACATCTTTTATTACCAGATTAAATTAAAAAAATATATAACATAGTATAAATTTTGTGTTATTATAAGATTAGGATTAATACTAAATTTAAAATAACTATAAAGAATCAGTCTCTTATACGGAAAGAATTATGAATTTTCCCGTTAAGAGATCGAGGCAAAAGAAGGGAGAAGGGGATGAGTATTGCAGAATTAATCGACAGCGGCTTGTTACCTCCGGATTTCAAAGAGTATATTGACGCAGGGGAAGGCGTCAAGCGAGTCGCCGGTAATCAGGCGATCTATATCAGACTATTAAAATCATACTTGTCAAGTCCTGAGTTCGAAAAGCTGAAGGCACAAACTCAGAGCGGTGAGATCGAAGTCGCGGCTGCCATAGCGCACGGAATCAAAGGCATCGCAGGGAACCTGTCGCTTGCCAAGCTCTATGAAGTTATTGTTGAGTTCGAAGGGCAGTTGAAGCGCGGCGTCTACGAGCAGGATAAATGTGATCTGTTTTTTCAGACAGATGAAAAAACGAGAGACTATGTCAAAATCTTGATAGAAAAGTTTGAAGCTTGATAGCAAGACATAGACGCGCTATTAGCTATCGCAAATCAATATGGCGTCACACGTAGTGTCGAACCGGAGCCGGGTTATTTCGCGCGAGTCAGCTTGCCGATATACCCGGATTTTTCGTCGGCGGATTTTCTGACGGACGGATGTTTCGACAACGGCTTATTTCGCGCGAGTCAGCTTGCCGATATACCCGGATTTTTCGTCGCTGCCCTCGCTGTCGAACAGAGCCTGAATGCTTATGTTGAAAGCCTCATATGCACCTGAAGCGACACGAACATCCATAAGAAAAGAGCATTTAGGTATGTGGACGTTGAGCTTCATGAGTTCGTTCAGGATCCTTTCCTTATCGATCTGGCTGATAATGGAGCTGCTCAGAAGGAAGGCGCGGAATCCTTTTATTTCAGTGTTCATGGAGAACAGTTCGACGAATCTGTTCGAAAAACGGACTGAATCAGTGTGACTGTCGTAATCGAATATGATGTCGGTTGACAGTTCTTCGAGAGCCTGTATCTTTGACCGCTCGCGCCACAGCAATTCAAGAGTGCGTCCTGACAGCACGCCGTCGTCTACGGATATGTTGCCGAAACTTCTGGCATTGTGAACTGCAGCCATGGGTTCGGAGTTTTTATTTATTATCTCGGCGTCGAGGAAATCGGCCGCTGTCTGTTCAAAGGTGACCAGTAACTCGGGATTGAATACACCGCATTCGCCGTTGAGTATCATCTTTAATGCAACGTCGTGAGGAAAAGCGGGCTTGTACACGCGGTCGCTGGTGAGAGCGTCGTAAACGTCCGCAAGGGAAACCACTTGCGCCCAGACGGGTATCTCGTCGTTGCGCAGTCCGTCGGGATATCCGCGGCCGTCCCAACGTTCATGATGCCAGCGGCAGATCTCATAGCAATATTTATAATACGCCAGATCGCCCGTGAAGTTTATGCTCTTTAAAATATCGCAGCCCTTCGTGGTATGCGTTTTCATTATCTCAAACTCTTCGGGCGTCAGTTTGCCGGGTTTCAGCAGAACTGCGTCGGCTATAGCTATCTTGCCTATGTCATGCATCGCTGAGGCGCTGGCGATGGTATCGATCTCTTCCGCGGGCAGGCGATATTTCTCGCTCTTACCTGCAAGCGTCTCAAGAAGGATCTTGCTGAGGGCGCGTATCCGCCTGATGTGCTGACCGGACTCCTGATTTCTGAACTCAACCGCCGTACTGAGAGCGTCTATAATGAAGGTATTCGACATCTTGAGCTTTTCGTTCTGCAGCTCCAGCGCATCCATCTGACGCTCCACCATGTCTTCAAGATAGAACTTGTGAAGGAAGAGATCTACGGTATTCTGCACACGCCGTCTGACAATATCAGGGTTAAACGGTTTGTTGATGATATCCACAACCCCCATTGAGTAGCCTTTTAAAGCCTTTTCCTCATCACTTTCGGCGGTGATCATTATTACAGGCATATCGTCGATGGTCTTGGTTTCGATCATATGTTTGAGGACTTCAAACCCATCCATGACGGGCATCACAATATCAAGGAGAACGACGGCAATCGAAGTGGCGCCGTATCTTTCGATAAGGTTCAACGCCGCTCTGCCGTTTTCTGCTTCAAGTACATTGTATTGTTCATGGAACAGCTCGTACAGAATCGCCCTGTTAATTTCAATGTCGTCAACGATCAACATGTTCCTGCGATCAGAACTCATGAATAACCCCTTCCCACCTATGGATATGCTAACCAAAAAATATCTCGGTGCATCGGTTAGCCTTGTACGCACACGCGCTACAATTTATTTTACACTAATAATCAGATAAATGCAAAGATTTTAATGTCATTTTAGTATCAATTTTGAAATTGCAGACATCATCCGCTATTCTGCTGAACTCATATGTTCGCAGTACTCGTGTTAAGGACATCAACGGCGGCGTCCGCTATTTCGCTGATTTCATGGATGTTTAGGGTTTCTGCCCTGCGTGCAGGATTGACGCCTGCCGCTGTGAGAATACGCCCGACGTCGTCTTTGGAAAAGCCTGACATGCCGGTTAGTGAATTAAGAAGGGTTTTTCGTCTCTGACCGAATCCCGCCCGAACGACGGCGAAGAACATTTTTTCACTTAGGGGCGCGACTGCTTTTTCTCCGGTAAGGTCGAGTCTTATAACCGATGAATCTACGTTGGGGCGAGGCACGAAGACTTCTCTGGATACAGACATGACTATATGCGGAACACAATAGAATCTGACTGCGGCGCTGACTGCTCCGCAGTCGGGCGCGCCGGGTTCGGCGCATATACGGACAGCGGCCTCTTTTTGGAGCATAAAGGTCATGCTGTCGGCGTCCGCCTTGTCCTCAAGCAATTTCATGATTATGGGATTGGTGATGTAATAAGGGAGATTGCCTATTATCTTTACTGAGCTATGATCAGTGCGGCGCGCCTTGATAATGCCGTTTACGTCTGTTTTCAGAATATCGGCGTTTATCAACTGTATGTTGTTATAATGCGTCAGGTTGTCTTCAAGTATGGGGATGAGCCTTTGATCTAGCTCAACAGCTACGACAAAGGCAGCTTTATCGGCGGCGGCGGCGGTCAAAACACCCATGCCGGGGCCGATCTCGATCACCAGATCGTTTTCACCGATGTCGGCGTATTCGATGATATGATCGATTGTATTTTTGTCGGTTAGAAAGTTCTGACCGAGGCTCTTGGCGGCTCTGAATCCGTAACGCCGCTGAATATTCATTATGACTGATGGTGAGTACAGTTTTTCCATTGATTTGATCTTAGTCCAGTCTGAGGCTGATTTTGCCGTCGGTTCTGAGGCTGATTCCGCCGTCGGTTTATTTGAATTCGGGTTGGGGGTGGGGCGTGCGTTTTAAGGCCTGTTCGAATTCAGCACGAGTCACGCCGAACATATTCAGTCTTCTTAAAAAAGTTTTGCTGTTGCCATATCCTATGCCGAGCAGTCTGCCGAGCGAGCCGCGACGTGAAACGGCGTCTGCGCCGCCTGTGAGACCGTTTGATATTATATCTGCCTGTGTAAATTCTTGAGATATTTCTGTGAGCATCGGCCGGGCGTGTTGCAAAGCCGCGACGATGTCGGCAGGCTTGGCATTTTCCACGCCGATATTGTCGTCCTTTCGCGCTGCGGCTCTTGGGATCCAGGCGTGTTTTGCATCGGGGAAACGACGTCTCAGCCGCTCACGGATCTTTTCGCCGGCGTAGTCCGGATCTGTGAGTATAAGTATACCTCGATCGCTCGCGGCTTTTTCTATAAGCGACATGATGGCGGCGTTGATGCCGAATCCGCTTGTGGCTATAGTATCGGCGGCGCAAGCGGCTTTCACCGCCCTTTCATCACTCTTGCCTTCGACTATGATCACTTCCTTAATGACGACAGGCGTTTTAGTATTCGTTTCGTTTATGTTCATTCACTCATGTTCTCCGCCGCCGCCCGAACTCTCACGCCATCATCAGCTGCAGGCGCCGTAGTTACTCCGATCGCGGTCATTCGCTCTCACCGACGTCCTCCGCAGCGCCGTCAGGCTGCCCATCGTCGTCCTGCACTACGTAGAGCAGTTCCCCCGGCTTTACCATGCGGAGTCTTGTTCTGGCCTCCTCCTCTATATAAACGGGGTCATTGATGTATTTCAATTCTGTCTCAAGGCGGTCTTTAGCATCCAGCGCCGCCTTATATTCTTCTTTCGCGTCGTCAAGTTCGGCGTTTAAGGAGATGGTTCGTATGGCAAAATATCCGGCGGCGACAAGTACGACCAGAAAAAATGGAATATATATTTTTCGTAGCACACTTGGGTGTTTTTTGCGCTTTGGCGCCGTGATTTCAGCGTTTTTGACGCTGCCGACGCGTACGGACTGCCGTTCGCGCCGTTTCACACGGGCTTTCCTCGCCTCGTCAAGACTTATGACTTGACCGCGAGTTTTTCTTTTCTCCGCCTTTCTGGCCATTGGAATCCTCCTGAAGCGATGCATCGCCTCTTTTTCTTATTTTATCATAAATATGATGCGACCACAATAGTTTGAGACGCACAATAGGCGTACGGAAATAGTTTAGACCAGCTGATTTTTTGATATGAATTAAAGTTTTAAGTACAGTAGTCGATTATAATATATGGTAAGAAAAAATCTCAAACGATAAAACCCAACAGCTTTCTCTACGATGATCTTGCCAAAACTTTCTAATCCCCCAAGCTTTCGATTGTATTGTACCAAAACGAATGGAGGAGACAAAAGGTGGATTATAGAATTTCTCTTGATCGGCAAGGCAATCAGAATCCTTATGAATATATGATTCGAAACCTTATCATGACAGGTTCGAACTCCGGAATCGCCGACAAACGCGGCGCACTCTTGATTGCCGCGCAGCGCAGCGTTTCCGGAGCATCTCAAACTGACTCAAATACGGACAAGATACATCTGTCTAAAGGTGCGCAAAACTACTTGGGGGGATTTCGAGCGGGATTGTCTGAAGCATTGCGGAACATGACGCCTTTGACGCCACAAATGTTAGGAGTGGCGTTGCCAAGCAAATTGCAGGAAATATTCAAGGCGTTTTCCGAAACGGCAACTGTCGGCAAGGTGACGGAGTATGTGCCGCTCTACTATGGGGTGACCGACCATGGCACGGTTGATCCATATCTCGACAATGTAGATTATTTTCCCGAGGTCGTGAAGGCGTATGAAGCGGAATATGTAAAACTTAATGAAATGCACGAATCGGGACAACTCGACGAAGCGCAATATAAAAGTTCCTTAGAAGCTGTCAACGACTTATTTGATGATTTCGTTGATCAGGTTGATATGTCAGCGGTTTTGACTCCGGGGGGAATCGAACATCCGCTTTTCGCCATGCGCCATGAGTACAACGCGGATTACAAACAAGCTTTCTTGAATGCCCGCACCTACATTGAGAAAAACGGTTCCCTTACCGGAATTACAGACGAGGTTCTGAGCGAGGGGATGTCTGCAATAAATGCTTCCACGATTCGAGATATGTTCAGTGATGAAGGAAAACTATTGCTGTACGATACCGCTGTCTTGGCCGACGAATGTGAACGACAGGAGGCAAGTGAAAAACTGGACATGTTGTATAAGCGATTAACAGGTGCGCCTGTAGAGGAAAATGCTGAAACGCAAAAGTCGGAGCAGGAATCAGAAGAATTAAAATCACTCTTGAATAAGAATTTGGAAGCCTTGCGAACTGCTGTTTCCGAGAGCAATGTCGAAGAGGCGCTGAAATTTGCGCTTGAAACGACATTGGGGTGGATCGGCCGCAATTACTTCGGAATGGCGGATGGAAAAGTTTCATTCTCAACATATTATAAACAAATGCTTGGGCATATGTCCGAATCCGAGTAATATAAACGATATTTCCTGGGGCGGTCTATAAAAATTCTTGCCGGATAGCATAACATGGGGTTTCGGAGGCTGCAATTGTAATATCATCAGACAAAACATCAAAAAATAAAGAACCGAAGGACGCGGAACAATGTAGAGATCCGCGTTCTTTGGTTTTTTGATATTGCCCTAAAAGCCTTGACAGAAACAGGGAGGATGATATGATATTCATAGTGTTTAAATATTCAAAAGGAGAGATCGAATGACTAAGAATGCTAAAACTGGATTGGAACTACGTATGACTGTTTATTGTGCCTTATTCACTGCATTGATTATTATCGGGGGCTATATAAGCCTGCCTATTCCGGTAGGACCTGTTCCCATTGTGCTGGCGGATTTTTTTGTGATGATAAGCGGTATGTTTCTCGGCTTTAAATCGGGGCTGGCGAGTGTCGGACTGTATCTGGCGCTGGGCGCTATCGGACTGCCTGTATTCGCGGGGGGAACTTCGGGTTTGGCGGTGCTTTTAGGGCCTACGGGCGGATTCCTGTTCGGCTATTTGTTGGCTGCCGGTGTTGTGGGATTGATTATGAGCAAAATGAAACCTACAGTCGCTTCGGCTTTGATCGCATTGACGGTAGGCAATATACTCCTTTACGCCCTCGGAGTGCCTTGGTTGAAGTTTATACTGAATATGAGCTGGCCGGCGGCTTTGGCTGCGGGTTTGACTCCGTTTATAGCGGGGATCGTCATAAAAATAGCGGTAGCGGCGGCGATGTGCCGTGTGCTCTTGCCGCGATTCCGGCAAACTCTGGCTTCTTTTTCGATCCGCCAATCGCACAGCGAGGAAAGCTGAATGTCGGTTTTAGAAGCGCAGAATCTTACGCATGTTTTTCCGGACGGAACCAAAGCTATAGAAGATATCAGCTTGCGGATCGATGAAGGAGAGTTTATTATCATCGCCGGGGCGAATGGCTCCGGAAAGACTGTCTTTATACGTCATCTGAACGGCTTACTTACGCCTACGAGCGGGAGAGTGCTTATAGACGGCGAACCGATAAATAAGAATATGGGGGGGGCGAGAAGGAAAATCGGACTGATTTTCCAAGATTCTGACAGCCAGATTGTGGGGCAGACAGTGGCGGAGGACGTTGCTTTCGGGCCTGAAAATCTGAATTTGCCGCCGGAAGAGGTCGGGCGAATAGTGTCGGCGTCGCTGGAGGCCGTAGGTTTGAGTGAACATGCGACGCAAAGTCCGCATACGCTTTCCGGCGGGCAGAAAAGAAAGCTCGCCGTCGCAGGCGTACTTGCGATGAAGCCGGATATTATCATGTTCGATGAACCGTTTACGGGTTTGGACTATCCTGGAGTCGTCCAGGTGCTCAGGCAGCTTATAGAGCTTCATGAGGCGGGGCATACGATCATACTTGTAACCCATGAGTTGGAGAAGGCGCTGGCTCACGCCGACAGACTGGCGATCATTCACAATGGGAAACTGGCGGAGGACGGCAAGCCGGAGGATGTGATACGCCTTGCAGAGGCGTACAGCATCAGAATGCCTCTCAGAAACGGGGATGGGATTGGAACGATGACATGGCTGGTGTGACGTTTTTCCATTATATTCATAAGGACAGCGCGCTGCACCGTATGGACGGCAGGCTGAAATTGTTATGCCTGTTGATCCTCAGCATTGCGGCGAGCCTCGCTTCTCAGTGGCAGCATTATCTGGCGCCTTTGTGCGTGATTATTATCGCGCTGGCAGCGGCGAAGCTTCCTGTTACGGCGCTGCTTAAGGACATGAAATTTTTCGCTGTGATTATCTTGATCGTGTTCGTGGCGGACGCTTTTAACATAAAAGGCGATCCGATTCCGGGATTTCCAATAGACTATGTTTCCATTCAAGGTGTGGCGGCGGGTCTGCGCTTCGCCGGGCGCTTGATACTCATCATCATGGCCTGTACTGTTATGACAGGAAGCACATCACTACTTACATTTAAAAATGTGATAGAGTGGTATCTGCGCCCGGTTCCTTTCATACCTGAAGTGCGGGTCGCTACCATGATAAATCTTACCTTTGTTTTGATACCTGTTATATTTGACAGCTATACAGAAATGAGAGACGCTCAAAAATCCCGCTGTGTGCAGCTCAGGAAGAATCCTGTGAAGCGGGTGAGTTTCATCGTTTTTCCACTGTTGGAGCAGACTCTGCGCCGCGCCGACGAGATCGTATACGCGATGGAATCCAGGTGCTATTCAGAGCTGAGAACCCGTGCGGTCTTCAAA
>JAISED010000016.1 GCA_031264295.1 Eubacteriales Family XIII. Incertae Sedis bacterium
ATATTTGGCGTCGCGCACCAAAACCATCGGCGACATTGCGTAACGGTTTTTGATATTCACATTTCCGATTTTTACCGGAGTGAACAAGGCATCGTATTTTCCCATAGGTTTTTCCCCCTTTTGCTCGGTATACATCTACGGTAAATATATAGTATGCATATATGATATATATACAGTATATGCGTATGCCGAATTGTTGTCAAGGCGCCGGCCTCGTACATATGGCCTCTGAATTATAACAAATACGAAAGACAATAGCATAAATAATTCCGCTTCGCTCTGTATTTATGATAGAATAGACCTGTGATTGATGTTTGAAAAGGCGGGGTATGATTGTGAAGAAATATGACGACATCGTAAAACTGTGGCGGAGTTGGCGCGTGACGACGGAGGCGGACACGGACCGTCGCCTTGAGAACTTTCGCATCCTGTTTGCGTACAACTCGGGCAAAATCGAAAACGAGGCGATCACGTACAGCGATACGCGTGAAATCTTTGAAAACGGGCGCGTAACGGGCTACACCGGCAATCCGCGCACCCTGTTTGAGCTTTCCAATCAGCGCATGTGCTATGAGTTGTTGCGGCCCAAAATCGCGGCCAAGGAACCGCTGACAATTGCGCTGATCAAGGAAACGCACGGCGTATTGACCGCGGGGACATACGACGAGCGGCGCTACGCGGAGCAGGGCGAACGCCCCGGCGAGTTCAAGAAGCACGATTACGTGACGGGACTTGCGGAGGTCGGGTCATTGCCGGAGGATGTGGAAAGCGATCTCTCGGACTTGTTGGACGAGCTCGCGGAATACGAGGAAAAGGATATTCTTAAAGTTGCGGCGTATTTTCACGCCCGGTTTGAGTATATCCATCCTTTCGCCGACGGGAACGGACGCGCGGGGCGGGCCCTGCTCAACTACTACCTGATGATCCGCGACCACCCGCCGTTAATCATCTACGACGACGACAAGCGGGCCTATTACGACGCGCTCGCGCGTTATGACGCGGACGAAGACTTGGAACCGTTGCGCCTGTTCCTCATCGGGCAGGCGGAGCGGACATGGGAGAAGTCGCTTGAACGGGAGCGGCGACGCGGCTGACGCGCCTTATCGGCGGTTAGCTCAAATGAAAGCCCGCAGGGTCGCTTCCTGCGGGCTTTCAATTATGCGTTGACGTTCGGTATCGGGCCGGCTCAGTTTTGCTTTTCGAGGTCTTTGGCGACGCGGGCCATGTTGACGAGATCCTTGCCGCCGAGTCCCGCGGGGTGTAGATTAAAACCGAATTCAGAAAACACGGAATAATCCTGAAGACGCACAAGAAAGATATTATCTCCGTTACGACATTATACGGAAAAATAACTTTCTCACGCTACATGTTGATTCCTAAAGACGCTGAAAGCAAAGAAAAGTTGCTTGAAATTTGCGGGCATAAGACCGTGGCTCCGCTTGATTGTTATTTGGGGTTAGCTGGATTGCCGTTCAAAATCACACCACCTGCTATGCTGAAATTGGCTTATTGGGCGCAAAACCAGTGTTCTTATCAGCGTGCAGAGGATGCAATTTCTGAAATTATGCATCTCAGGGTCAATGACGACACCATAAGACAGGTCACAAATTTCGTCGGGGGAATTGTATTCAAAAATGACTGCCGAAGAGCTGATGAAGCCTTTGCATTATTTGAAAGCGGCAAAATACCGTTTCAAAAAGAACGCAAAGGTGTGCTTTATATACAAACAGACGGAGCCGCCCTTAACACAAGATTGAAGGACGAGGTGGGATCCACATGGCGAGAGAACAAACTGGGAGAAGTGTTTTCCACCGATGACATTCATTTTTGGACAGATAAAAAGGGCAAAAGGCAACATCGAATTCTACGTAAAGAATATGTAAGTTATATCGGTTCCGTTACGGAATTCAAAAAACACCTGTCGGCATGCGCATTGCGCGGAGGATACGGAAGTTTCCGGGAAACTGTTATTTTGAGCGATGGGGCTACATGGATTCGCAATATGGCAGAAGAACTGTTCCCCGATGCTCAGCATATTCTTGATTTTTTTCACCTTGTTACGCGAAGGGGAAAAGCTATAGGAAGTATAGCGGGCAAGAAGTCGGCGAAACTGTTAGCGGTAGAAGAGCTTATAGGATCCGCCGATTTTTCGCCCGAGTACGACGATACAAGCTATGACCCGGATTACGAACTTGCTCGTGCGGCGGATTACAAAGCAAGGGGATTGATCGAATGAAAGTCGTCATAGATAATAATGTTGTGATTTAGGGGGTTCTAAAAACCATGCCGCACATCTTGGTTTTTAGAACCCCCTTTAGCAAAATAGCTTTCATTCCCCTTCAGCGGCAAGCGGCTTATCAAACCAAACAATTCCAAACGTCGAATATTTCGCAAAATACGAAAAAAATATTGTCAAATAAACTAATTGGTACTTCGATGGTTGAAAAACCAACAAAAATGGCTAATTTGATTCGGAATTTGGCGAAACACATAAAAAAATCAAAAATAATTCAAAATAATGCTTGCATTGTTATGAATTATGTGGTATTTTATATACATAAGACAAGCAAACGATAAGAATCACACTAAATTACACCGCTTGTTTAATAAATCCCGAAGGAACTTCGTAAAGTGCAACGGGATGGCGAATTAAAAGAAGTTATCGCTTGAAGAGGGAATGGGATATTACCAGAGATATTAAAAGGAGTAGAGGGGCGAACTACAAATCAAAATATCAGGTGTAATAGAAAAACGATCACCATCGCATCGAATTAGGGGCGATTGCGGAGGATGGTCATCCTGGCGGAGGCGGCAGGCAGTGAGGCCGCTGATTGCGGGTAATGGGACGCAGAGATAAGGGATCGCAGGGGGACACAATCTGAGGTAATGGGAGCCTGAGAGAAGTGAACCGGGGCAGACCACAAGGCACTACAACTGATTTACAATCTACGGTAATGGGAGCCGGAGAGAGATGAGTCAGGGGGCTAACCGCAAGAACTAAGAATCACTACAAACCACGATCTACGGTAAAGGGACGCAGAGAAGAGGTAATGAACCAGGGGGAACTACAGCAAACCAGAACCCACGGTAAAGGGACAAAGAGAAATGAACTAGGGGGAACCACATTAGGCCACAATCTGCGGAAATGGGACGTAGAGGAGTGAGCTAGGGGCGAGACACAAACAAGTTATACCTACGGTAAAGGGATGCAGAGGAATGAACTAGGGGAACCACAGCAAGCCACAATCTACGAAAATGGGACGTAGAGGATGAACTAGGGACGACCACAACAAGTTATACCTACGGTAAGAGGATGCAGAGGAATGAACTAGGGGCAAACCGCAGCAAGTTATAACCTACGGTAAAGGGATGCGAGGTAATGAACTAGGGGGAACCACATTAAGCCACAATCTACGAAAATGGGACGTAGAAGAATGAGCTAGGAATGAACTGGGAACGAACTGCAACGAGGTATAATCTACGGTGAAAGGACGTAGAGAAATGAACTGGGAACGAACCGCAACGAGTTATAATCTACGGTGAAGGGACGTAGAGAAATGAACTAGGAACGAACCGCAATGAGTTATACCTACGGTAAAGGGACATAGAGGAATGAAACTAGAGGGCGAACCACAGTAAGCCATAATCTACGAAAATAGGACGTAGAAAAATGAATCAGGGGGAAAGCGCATTAAGCCATAATCTATGGGAATGGGACATAGAGAAGATGGACTAAAGGGCAGATACCTATACTTTGAGAGAACCGCTATTTATTGCAAAAGCTTTAGGCGTGGATTTGAACCGCATACCGGGTGGGGACGGTGCGGAACAAAAGGCGAACCACGTCACTGAGGGAGGAGCTGAGCTATAATAAGCGGTTTTCTTTTTTATGAAACTCTAATTTATAGTTTTGGTTGAAGGCTTTGAGCTGTAACATCTATAGGATGCGCACAAGGCATTGTGCGGGCATTTATCGACACAGCTGCCGCATCGTATGCATTCGGCGCTGTTTGGGCTTTCATTGGGCCTGACGCCCATCGGGCAGAGCTTGCCGCATTCTCCGCATGAAACGCATTTTTCTGTATCAACAGACATTCTATAAAAAGAAATACCGTTGAAGAGTCCGTAAACAGCGCCGAGCGGACAGAGGTATTTGCAGAAAAATCTGTGCGAGATCATGGAAAATAAGATGATAAGCGCACATACGGCGAGCTTGACGTAAAATATCCAACCGGTGAGGCTTAGCAGACCGGGCTGGGCTGAAAGTACGGGCGACGCGCCCATTACCATTCCCGAGGGGCAGATGTATTTGCAGAACCACGGGATACCGAATCCAAAACTGTCCAGCGCGAATAAAGGAAGAAGTATCACAAATAGCAAGAGAATCGCATACTTCAAATATCGGAAGATGGGGTGAAGATGGTTTTTTTCAAGAAGCGCGCCTGCCGGTGGGAATCTGCGTTTTATATGCTTGGCGGGCATGTACAGGAGTTCTTCGATGAGACCGAAAGGGCATAAAAATCCGCAGATCATTCTGCCGAAAAGCACGCCGAACAAGGCGAGGAAGCCGGTAGCATAAAAACTGAATCTGTAGATCGGATCGCCCAGGCTATTCTGCATGGCGCCGATGGGACAGGAGCCGAGCGCGCCGGGACAGGCGTAACAATTCAGACCGGGAGCGCAGAGGCGTTTAAGTCCGCCGCTGTACACCTGGCCTGTCAGGAAGCCCGAAAAATTCGAATTTGTGAGTATAACAAAGGCTGTTTGTATTAATTTTCTTTTTGATTTCAACAGAGATCACCGATTCCCTCAACCGATGCCGATACATTCAAGGCATACTCTAATCGCTTTTCTGAATACTGACTGCATTTCGCCGCTGAAAACCCCGGCGGACAGCAGTATTAACGCTAACGCCAATACTGCAAAGGGGATAAAACGTATGCGTCTGCTTGTTTGCATAGACATGCGCCCGGTCATTTGTACAAGTCCTCGCCTTGAGTCGGCAAGGCGCCTTCGGCCGCCTCGGCGTCGTCGCCATCCTCGAAACCGTCGGGATTTCCGGAGCCGCCGACATTGGCGGAGCCGCCGGTATTAGCGGAATCGCCGACATTGGCGGGGCTGCCGGTATTAGAGGCGCCGTTGGTTCCGGACGCGGCGCCGTTTTCAGGTTCGCCCGCAGGCTCTCCGGGCGGCTCGGACGCGCCAGCGGGATCTGCTGATGTGTCCGCAGGATCGCCGTACTCGCCGGGAGGCAAGAATTCTACAGAACCGTCCAAAGTCGTGCTTAAGGGATTTTCACCATTATGCGCCTGATTTTCATAGTAATTTACAGTTTCTAAAGCCAGATCGAGATACTGTGCATATTCGTCGCCTTTTGCGCCGATGATCTGTTCGAACACCAGATTGCCGTCTCTGTCCACTATTATGCTTGTAGGCACATAACCGGTGGAAAGCGCCTTCAGCAGATTTTCCGTGGGGAGTATGTTTATGCAGAATGAGAGATATTCGTCCACAAGCTCATTGGCGGCATCATTGTTGACACCGTCGTCAATGACAGTCACGAAAGTGATATCATCGCCGTATTTGTCATAGAGCGGCTGAAAATCCGGGAGTTCGTCGCGGCAAGGCCCGCACCACGTCGCCCAGTAGTTGATGAATGTGAGCTTATTCTGACTGAAAATATCATTGGTGACAGTGTTGTCATTCATGTCGCTTGTTGAAAATTCCGCAATCCTGCCGAATCCATATAAGCCGCGAATCGGGTCAACCTCAGAAACACTTTCGCTGTCACCTGCAAGATCATCGGAGCTGCCCTCCCTGCCGATAAAATAAAAAGCGGTAATGGCGCCTGCAAATACAATCAAAACAGCCGCCACAATCAATATTTTGTTTTTCATAAAACTTCATTTCACCTTTCCGCCTTCCGCCGCTGGCGCACACCCTCGCTAGGATGTATATCTTCGCTTAGGCGCAGCCCTCGCTGGGATGTATATCTTCGCTGAGACGCATATCCTCGCTTGGACGTACGCCATGCGCGGAGGCATAAAATTTTGCTAAACAGTAAAAACTTATTGACGTTTTCTACTTTTCAACATGAATTATAGCATAATAAAAGGAAAATGACAATTAAAATTGACCTTGAGGAATAAAATGTGGAAAATAAACGAAAAATAAACTCTCACGCCTTTGACAAGAGGCTTTATTTTATATATAATATAGACAGGCGATTGTATTGCACTGCTTCGACAAATGGTTGTCGGAAACGGAAAATACAGGCTAAAACGGCGTTGCGGAGGACGTGCGGCGCCGGATTTTCTTTTCTGTGGGCGAGGAAACGAAGAATGAAAATTGGTGCGAAAGCCAAGGAATTGTTTAAGCGATATATTCTTTCAGAAAAATATTCTTTGGAAGCTAGAATGATAAATATGATCTGTCTTCTGGGGATAGGAGCTGCCATAATCGCCACATTTACCCGCATTGCCATGAACGCAAGTGACGCCCTGATAGTCGTGATGATATGTATTGTTATCTCGATCGGGATGTTTATGTTCATGTGCAATAAACTAAACCTTTATCGTCCCGGCGTGTGGATAGTGCTCATAATGCTGGGGGATATACTCTTCCCTACGGCGCTGTTCTTCCTGGGCGGCGCGGACAGCGGCATGGCTGCTTATTTTGTAGTCAGTATCGCCGCGATATTTTTCGTATCAAACGGCGTCGCGAGAGTGACATTGCTTATTACCAATATAATATGGGTCTCGCTGTGCTATTATATCGCTTATATGTATCCGGGGACTGTGTCTGAGCTGAGCCGTATGGATCAGACCCTCGACAATATCCAGTCCTTCATAGTGTCGGGACTCTTCGTGGGTTTACTCCTCTTGTTCCAAAGCAATATTTACAGGTCTGAAAAGCGCAAGGCTACAGCTGCCGGAGAAGCCCTTGTTCGACAGGATAGACTGCTTCATGCTGTTAACCAAGCGGCGTCCATACTGCTCACCGCAGATCACAACGAATTCACGCAGGCGCTGCGGCAGGGAATGGAAATGATGGCGCGTGATCTCAGCGTGGATCGCATATACGTATGGAAAAATATGATAATTAATGGAGAGCTTCATTATATACAGATATTCGAGTGGGTGGACGACCAGGAATCGGTAAAGAATAAAACCGTTATGAATATGGAACAGTTTCCATATATCAGAAGCATCCCTGAGTGGGAAGGAAAGCTTTCAAACGGGGAATGCGTCAAAGGGAAGCTGCGTAATTTCACGCCTAATGAGAAGGAGCGGCTGTCGCCTTACGGTATAAAGTCAATATTTGTCGCGCCGGTATTCCTACAAGAGGGTTTTTGGGGATTTGTGAGTTTCGACGACTGTCATACAGAGCGTAATTTTTCTGATGATGAAGAGAGTATACTGCGTTCAGGCAGTCTGCTTCTCGCAAACGCGATACTGCGCAATGAGAATGAAATAATCCTGGAGAACCGCTTGCGGCAGCAGGAGGTCATGTCCAGCATATCGCAGAGCTTCATGTCGGGGACTAATGTTGAAGCCCTTATTAACGAGGCTCTTCGCGAGATGGGCGAGTTCATCGGGGTAACCTGCGCGCGGGTTATTACGGTTAGTGAATACGAGGATGCGTTTGACAGGCTTTCATGGGGACTTACAGATGAGATAAGAACCGCCTCGGCTATAATCGGATTGAATGAAATAATAAATGACAGTTCGCCTGCTGAAATGCCCGAGTACGGGGCTGAATTGACGGTACATAACGGGGAAAGCGAACTGGGTTCGGATGATCAATATGGGGATTTTGACGAGGCTGGATTGAAGGCCTTTATATGGGCGCCCCTCTATATAGGCGGCAAGTACTGGGGCGTTTTGAGCGTGGAAGAATGGAGCGCGCCGCGCCGGTGGACGGAGAGCAATGAGCAGTTGATCAACACGGTGAGCAGCGCTATCGCGGGCGCGGTATCCAGGGAGCTGATGGAACGGGAACGCGCTTTAGCCTTGCAACAGGCGGTGCTGGCGAGCAAGGCGAAGGGGGACTTCCTGTCGAATATGAGCCATGAAATGCGCACCCCTATGAACGCGATAATAGGCATGACGTCGATAGCCAAATCATCGGGGGAGATGTCGAGGAAAGACTACTGCCTCAACAAGATCGAGGACGCGTCAACCCACCTGCTGGGCGTCATAAACGATATACTGGACATGTCTAAGATCGAGGCGAATAAACTGGAACTTTCACTGGTCGAATTCAGTTTCGAAAGGATGTTGCAAAAGGTCGTAAACGTTGTAAATTTCCGTGTTGATGAGAAAAACCAAGATTTGACGGTGCATATCGACAGTAATATACCGCTTTATCTGGTGGGAGACGATCAACGATTGGCTCAGGTGATAACGAATCTTCTCAGCAATGCTGTAAAATTCACGCAGGAAAACGGTTCGATAAAGCTTGAAACACACTTTATAAAGAAGGAAGACGACATATGCACCATCAGGATCGATGTGATCGATACGGGCATCGGTATAAGCAAAGAACAGTTGCCTAGGTTGTTTACATCTTTCGAACAGGCGGAAAATAATACTGCGAGAAAATTCGGAGGTACAGGGCTTGGCCTAGCGATTTCAAAGCGGATTGTCGAGCTTATGGGGGGTGAAATTTGGGTGGAGTCGGAACAGGGCAAGGGTGCGGCATTCTCATTTACGATTCGCATCAAGCAGGGACGGGAGAAGCAGCATAATCATTTGTATTCCAACGTGAGCTGGAAGAATTTGCGCATACTGGCGGTTGACGACGCCGAGGCCACGCGGGAGTATATCGCGGATATAACACGTCAGTTCGGCGCTTCGTGTGATGTGGCCGACGGCGGCGAGGAAGCGCTTAGGATAATAAGACAAAACGGGAAATATGACATATACTTTGTGGATTGTAAGATGCCGGGCATGGACGGTATAGAGCTTGCGTCTCACATAAAAGAGATTCATGGTAAGGAGGAAGCTACGATCGTTATGATATCATTTACTGATTGGGGATATATTGAAGAGGAGGCCAGGGAAGCGGGCATTGTCAAATTCCTGCCTAAACCCATCTTCCCTTCCGATATAACGGATTGCATCAATGAATGCATGGGCAGGGGGAATATTGTTGAGACAGAGAGCGCTAACCGAGTCGAAGCGGACTGTTTCAAGGGTTATCACATGCTTCTCGCGGAGGATGTTGACATAAACCGGGAGATCGTGCTTGCTCTTCTTGAACCCACTGAAGTGGAAATAGACTGCGCTGAGAACGGCGCTGAGGCATTGCAGCTCTTCTCGGAGAATCCGGATCGTTATGATATGATCTTCATGGATGTGCAGATGCCGGAGATGGACGGTTATGAAGCGACGCGAAGGATACGAGCCTTGGGCACGCCTTCCGCAGCGCTGATACCCATAGTCGCGATGACAGCTAATGTATTCCGTGAGGATGTTGAGAAATGTCTTGCGGTGGGCATGAACGGGCATGTGGGCAAGCCGCTTGATTTCGAAGAGGTGTTGAATGTGCTCCGTCAATATTTCTCGGGTAAGAATGTCGCGGACGCACGGGTATTTGAGGATGGGGATATGTCCTCGCCGGGCGCGGATAATGACGGCGGCGGAATGCCGGAAACCGACAGGGCAGTCGCAGGAACGCTTACAGGGTATGAAGACGGATCGGTGGCGGGAGTATCGAAATGGCAGTACGGATTTGCGTGGAACCAGGAGTTGGAGACAGGGAACGAGGAGATCGACGCTCAGCACAAAGAACTGTTCAGGTTGACGAGCGATCTGGTGGACGCCTGTGTGAATGATCAGAGTCCCACTGTTCTCGGAGCGGCGCTGAACTTTCTCGCGGCTTACACAGTAAGGCACTTCGAGGACGAGGAAAGGCTCCAGATCGAATACAACTTCCCTGATTATGAGAGACATAAAAGGATTCATGAAGAGTTCAAAAAAACAGTCGGCGCTCTCATAGCGGAACACAATGAGAAAGGTTCATCGGATGATCTGATCCATAAGGTTCATTCGATCATAATACACTGGCTTGTGCAGCATATCAAAGGCGAGGATTCGAAGATCGCTGCGCATATACGGGCTGTAAAATCCGACGCTGCAGTGTATTGACATTGTGTTATTGTGTGATATAATGTAATACACAGCAACACGAGGGAGGATGGAATTATGGCATTGGCTACTTTGAGTATACGCGTAGATGAGCAAGATAAAAAACAATTTGAAGCATTTTGTAACAGTACCGGCATGAATGTGTCTGTGGCTGTAAATATGTTTGTAAAGGCAGTATTGCGGGAAC
This sequence comes from Eubacteriales Family XIII. Incertae Sedis bacterium, assembly GCA_031264295.1. Lineage (GTDB taxonomy): Bacteria > Bacillota > Clostridia > Peptostreptococcales > Anaerovoracaceae > JAISED01. Next base: position 10,339 of record JAISED010000016.1, read on the forward strand.
AGCGACTGCCCTTTACTGTGCAGACCGATCCGTTCTACAGCGATGAGAATATGGAGAGGTTGAGGGCTTCCATTGCCCAAATGGAGGTTACCGGAGGCACTATTCATGAGGTGTTGTAGGTGATTAAAGCCTGGAGTGATGACGCTTGGGATGCTTTTGTATTTTGGCAGTCTTATGACAAAAGGATCATGAAACGAGTATTACAGCTACTGAAGGACATTGAGAGAAATGCTTATGATGGTATAGGTAAACCAGAACGGCTTACCGGAGACCTGTCCGCATATTGGAGTCGGCGCATTGACGACAAGCATCGCTTGGTCTATCGCATTGACGGAGATACGATAAGAATTGTTCAGTGTGGGTCACACTATCAAGATAAGTAAGCGTTGTAGCTGCCGCGTATGCGTGAGCTGATGGATTTGCTGTCTCTTGTTGCTCTATAAATAACGTGCGGCGTCAAAACCAATATGATTGCGCTTAAGACGATCGTACTGATGAGCGTGTAAGCGGGATAAGAAAACGCTGCGTATGTCGCCTCAGATTTAAACAGATTATAGATAATGAAAATAATTATATTACATGGAACAGCGATGCTCAGTGTGATGATGCAGCTATAATGAAAGCCTTCTGAAAGCAGCATAGCTCGTATCTGTGATTTGGTCATACCTATGCTTTCCAGGGCAGCCATTTCGAACTTGCGGGAGTCTATGTTTATGGCCGTTGTCATCATGAAACCGGCGAAGCCGAGAAGGATCAGCATCAAGGAGAAACTCATGAGAGCTGCTCGCAGTACACCCTTAGCGCTTAGGATCTCATCTTGCAAAGCGCCTCTGTAAACGATCTCTACAGGCGCATAGCCGCCGATCAAGTCGCGGATTTTTTGATACAGGAGGTCGGAATCGATCGAGGCGGCTGAGCGGATCGCCCCAGCTGAGTGGCTTGGAGCGGCTGGGGCGGTCGAGGAGGCTGAGCTGTTTGAAGCAGAATCGGTCGAGGCGGCTGTATCCGCGAAGATTATATTTATTTTCTGTATAGAGGGTGCACCTATGGATGAAGCGCCGAGTTTCTCGATCTGAGTTCGTGAGGTATAAATAGTAGGGCATACGGCTATGGTGTTGGTTTCGTATAAGGCAGGAACAAAGCCTTCAATGGGGAACACAAAGCCCTCGCCCTGCGTGGCATGCCATTCCAATGTGAATTTTTCGGGGAATATCTGGGGCTCATCACTTCCTATAAGGTATATCATGCCGTTTTCAAAATCGTTGTAGTATTCTTCATCTAATTGACTCTCATAAAGATATGGATCCAGACCGATCAGCAGGCCAGGCAACGGTTCGTCCCGCCTTACGGCTGCTCCGCCATTTTCATATCCCTGTATATGTGTCTCCAAGACATCAGAATAATTGACCTCTATATCCATGCTGCTGACAGCCGAAATCCTTGAAATCTGCGGAACCTCTTTGAGCGAAGATATCAGCTCTTCGGATAGAACGCTGGGCGCTTGCGATTGGATGCGCGACATTTGAGGTGAGCTGCCTGACATCTGGGACTGGCCGCCGGGCGGCTGTGGTGCGTCGGCGCCGTCGATGGTATCAAGCAGGACAATGTCGTTCTCGCCTACATAGAGATCTGCGTAGTTGTTTTCATCCATGCTTAAGAGCAGTGAGTCGGCGACAAGGAGAAACGATGCGCCTATGAATAAAATGATGATGGACGGTATTACGGTGTGTACGTGACGGCGCACGTTCAGCCGTGCCAATGAGCGGATTGTGTTGGGACGCAGCCCGCCGGAACGCGCCCGGCTTTTAAGCATTCTTGGAGTTCCGCTCACATTCCGGAGCCTTCTCATTACCGTTTCAACGGCTATGAGGATTGCCGAGAGAATAAGGGCTGTTGAAATGATATAAACAGAAAAAGACCATCCGATTATGACCTGACCGCTGTGTATATTGAGAAACTGGAGTATTTCCGGGATGAACAAGCGGCATACAGGTATGCTGATAAGATAGGCCGATAGAACGCCGGGAAGCAGCAGGAACAGAGGCTGAAACAATACATAGCCTTTGACTTGGGATTCGATCATACCGATGGACTTTAAAACGCCGAGTTGCCTGGCGTCTTTGTGAACGGACAGGCTCGTGGTGAAATAAATGAATAGGTATCCGCAGGCGAGTACAGGGAGGATGAATAAGAGATATACGCCGCTTGCGCCGCCGGGAGCTCTTCCGGCAGGGGCTATCCTGAATATATTCTGCGATGCGCCTATATTCAAGTCTTTTTTCAGCCGGGAAAGTTGCCTCCAGTCATTTTCCAGCAATCCCGACAGACCCAAAAAGTCGAAAAATAAACCGAGATCCTCCCGCCGCTTGCTCTTCTCAAATGTAAACTGAATGCTTTGCGTTGGGGTAGATGTGATCTGTGACGACATGGATTCGGACGGCACGGGCGCAGACAACGTGGATTCAGGCGGCATGGATTCAGACGACATGGATTCAGGCGGCATGGGTTCAGACGACGTGAATCCAGACGGAATGGGTTCAGGCAGCGTGAATTCAGATGAGACGTAAAGTGAACGCTTATCCGCGCAGGCATAGTCGACGACATCATCAAACATGGCTGTGAGTGTGAAGTTTTTTTGAAGGCCGCCTAAGGGTACTAACACGTTCATACCCAGATATGGATCCTCATATCCCAAGTCCCTCAATGTTTGTCCGGATGCCGCAAGTTCGCCGCTTGTCGCAGGGTATGTGCCCTGTAGTTGAAGAAAAATCGGAACTCTATGCTCAAGCCATTCGTTCGAGTCGCAATACACCAATCTGAAATTCTTATCTGCAATGAGCAAGTCCGTGTATTTCGCGTAACCGTAACTGGAGATATATGAACTTTGCGCGAAGCCTTCTATCTGCGCAGCCGTAGGCGACAGCAGTTGAAAATCCCTTTAACTGCGTTTTATAAGAATTCATCATTTGATATACCAATTTATACCGTGTGATTCCCCGCTTTTCTGACTATATTGTATACTTTCAAAGGATGAAGTTCAACAGTAAGTCTATATTTGTAGAAATGTTGAAATATCATAATTGTTATGATATTATTTTACAAATATGGTAGAAAGGCAGATGGGGAATAATGGAAATAATTGCGGTATGTGATCTGAAGAAATATTATGAAACAGGCAGTCAGACGGTTAAAGCGCTGGATAATGTTAACTTAACAGTGAATTCAGGTGAGTTTGTTGCTGTTGTCGGCGCGTCGGGCAGCGGTAAAACAACATTGCTCAATCTGCTGGGAGGCATTGATTATCCGACAGAGGGACGTGTGATCATAGACGGGCAGGAGATCTATCTTCTAAATGACGAAGAACGCACGATCTTCCGAAGAAGAAAGATCGGCTTTGTATTTCAGGCATATAACTTAATTCCAATACTGAATGTGTATGATAATGTCACATTACCGATGGAGTTGGACGGTAAACGGGCTGAACCTAGTGATGTGGAGGATATCTTAAACAAGCTCGGAATCTTAGATAAAAAGTACGCCTTTCCCCATCAGTTGTCCGGCGGGCAGCAGCAACGCGCCGCTATAGCGCGTGCACTGGTCAGCAAACCTGTCATACTGCTTGCTGATGAACCCACCGGCAATTTGGACAGTACGGCAGGAGAAGAAGTGTTGCAATTATTGCTGGATGCGAAAGAAGTATATAATCAAACGATTCTAATGATCACGCACAATGGGGATTACGCACGGACAGCTGACAGAATAGTACAACTAAAAGACGGACGTATTGTATAGGCAATACACGAGGAAAAACTGCTTGACAGTATAGGGAGGAAGGGGTAGACAGAAAGATGTTTTTTAAAAGAGATGTGCTGCAAACTATGGCGCTGCGTATTTTAAAATCGTCAAAAGCGTATTATATTTCGGCGGCGCTTTCGATTATTCTGACTTCTCTGCTGTTTGCGTCTATCTTTACAGTTGTCATGGGTACAGGGAATGCAATTCAGCAGGCGACATTGCGTCAGGTAGGCGGCGATGGCCATGCCATATTGAAATACATTGATGATGCGGCATATGAAAAACTCAAGATGCATTCCTCCGTTCGAGAAATTTCTTATGGGAAGTTGGCGGCGGACGATATACTGAATGAAGAGTTGAAGGAAAGGCGCGGCGAGATATGGTATCTTGATGATGTGGCGATTAGAATGAACTTTGTCGAGCCGACAGTTGGGCGCCCTCCCATATATCCGGACGAAATCATCGCAGATACAACTACGCTAAAGCTTCTCGGCGTAAAAGATGAGATCGGCGAAATCATTAATCTAACTCTGAATGTTAAAGGCATAGTTATACAGAAAGAATTTACATTATCGGGGTATTGGGAAAGTGATCCCGCGATGAAGGCGAGCCGTTTTATCGTATCGTCGGCTTATGCTGCGAATAATGAGGATTTATTGGGAAATCATTTTCCGGAAACCCCCTTTCTATCCGGCGCCATTACTTCAAGTGTCTTCTTTAACAATGACAAGGACATCCGCCGATCATTGGATATGTTGTTAGTGGAATCGGGTTATCAGTCGAGTGAACCCGCAGCTGAAAACTACATCGAATCCAATGTAAACTGGGCATATTTCACCGCATATTCCATAGACGATCCGATCACGCTGGTGATCTGTGTATTGTTCGCGGCCTTAGTGGGCATCTGCGGCAGTTTGATAATCTACAATATTTTCCATATTGCCATGATCCATCAGATACGTTTATTCGGTAGGTTAAGGCTCATAGGCGCAACGAGAATTCAAATCAAAAAATTAATAATAATGCAGGCGGCATTTCTGCTCATCACAGGGATTCCTATAGGGGCAGCGTTTGGATTTTTTGTCGGAAAGGCATTTGTTCCATTGATTATCGAACAATCCGCATATAAGGGGATGAGTGTTGATGTCCCCATGAATCTCTGGATATTTGTTGGTTCGGCTATTTTATCGATTATCACAGTCGGCGCCGGTATCATTAAACCAATCAATATAGCGTCAAAAGCCGCCCCTGTTCAATCCGTGAATTTTCTTGATATGAATGTAAAAGCAATACCCGGACGTCAAGTTAAACACGGCAGTAAAGTCGTCAAAATGGCAATCGCCTCTTTTCTTCAAAACAAGAAAAATACCATCCTTGCAGTGGCTTCGCTGTCGCTTTGCTTTATCATATTGAATTGCTTCTACAGTATTTATATGGGATTCGATATTGACAAGTATCTTTCGAAATTTGTAGATACGGATTTCTTGGTTGCAAATAATGAGTACTTCCGTTTCGATTATATGGGAAGGGGGGATACACTGTCGCATGAACTGATAGATAGCATACAAGCGCAGCCGGCCTATCAAGACGGAGGGGCGATTTATTTCTCAAATTATGAAGAGTTTACTGTTGAAAGTGATAGGCTTATAGATTACAGGGATGAATATAACTTAAATCATGACGCTCATATTTATGGTATGGAGTCATTTAACTATGACAGGCTGGAAGTCATAGAAGGCTCATTATATACGGAAGGTATACCGCTAAGCCAATGCATTGTAGAAGGGATAAGGCTTGATGATTTCAATACTCCGCTGTTAGACAAATCGCCTTTTAAACTCGGGGATATGGTAGGGATCCAAAAGAATGTCAGAGATGAAACCGGCAAGATAGTCAATACATACATGAACTATTTTACCATCATTGGGAAAATCGCGATGGGTAACTCGATTAACAGCGGGTATAGTTCAACGTATTTTAATTTTTATCTGCCTATTGAGGCATACGCGCCTATCGTATCGGAACAAGCGATTATGAGCTTCGCTTTCGACGCCGAACAGGATAAAACGGCGGAAATGGAGGCGTTTATGAGTGAACTCGCGGAGAATGAGCCTATGATGGCGTATCGTTCAAAGAAAACAGAAACGGAAGCTTTTTCTGATATAAAAGATTTGGTGGAGAAAATGGGTGTGGTAATGTGTGCAGCCATCGGCCTTATCGGGATGTTAAATTATGCCAATGTAACGATAATGGGCATAATAGCGAGAGAGAAGACTTTTATACTGCTGCGAATCGCCGGAGCTACGCGCGTTCAGATCAGGAGGATGCTTTACATAGAGGGCTTACAATACGCTCTTGCTGTACTGGTAATCTCGCTATGCGCCTCAACTGTTATTTCGTGCATATTTATACAAAGATTAGAAAACATATTTTGGTTTTTCCAATACCATTTTTCGCTGAACGCCATCATCTACTGCTTACCGTTTTGGATTATCATTTCTGCATTGACACCGGTATGCATATTTAAACTGCGGTATCCGATGAAAACACTGAATCAAAATGCAGCCTCATATGCTCGCGGAGCATAATCGTAACACACAGAACCATTTAATAATCCTTATTTCGGAGGTTTGCGTTGAGATGCTCATTTAACGCCCGCCAAGCGCTGCCCCATCTTAAATGCCGCTTCCAGATCTTGGGGGAACTGTTCGATATGACGTTTCTTAACCATTTCCTCATCAAACATGGTCGCGGCATATTTTGAATAATCCTCGAATTGTTGCGTCTGATAGGCCATAACATATTCGGCCTCGCCGATAATGTGTTTCGTCATGGCCGTTAATGCGGCGAAATAGTCTTTGTAGAACTCTCCCGGAGCGTTCATCGTGAATACCCAACCTACGACCGGGCGCTTCGGGTAGGTCGGAGTCCGATCCTTGTTGTAGGTCATGCCGGGAAAGAAGAAACGCTCAAGGAATGATCGGGTTTCGCCCGTTACGTCGCTGAAATAGATCGGGGAACCGATCAGAATCACGTCGGCGGCGATGGCTTTTTCGAGCACAGGACTCAGGTCGTCCTTCATGGCGCAACGGGCGAATTTGCTCTCGTCGAGCAGCTTGCAGGAGTGGCAGCCCATGCAGCCGCGAAACGCAAGATCATACAAGTATACGACTTCTCCCGAAGCATTGGGAATGCTCATTGCGCCATCAAAGGCGCTTTTCAGCATAGCGGCGGTGTTGCGGCCTTTGTTGGCTGCACCGCAGATGGCCAAAACATTGACGGACATTTGATTCCCTCCCTAACTATTTTCGCTGTTATTTTATTTCCTTATATTGGCATCATACCATATTTTTCCGGGACATTCAAGCCCTTTGGAGCTTGCCATTTGATCATATACGCCTATCGCGATAAAACAAAAGCGGAGTGTTTTTGGATTTAATTCCAAAAACTATTGATTGTTTGATTGTTTTTGGATACAAAAGGTAAGACTTACGTATTTTTTGACGAAATTCAAAACGTCCTTGGGTTTCAACGAGTAGTTGACAGTTTGTATTTGCGGGAGAATCTGGATTTGTATCTGACAGGTTCCAACGCATGGCTTTTGTCAGGTGACTTGGCTACATTGCTTTCCGGTCGATATGTGGAGATTGAAATGCTGCCATTGTCATTCCGGGAATATGTTTCAGCTGTCGGAGAGAAAGGCGGTCTTCAGCGTAGATATGTTGAATATCTGGAAAACAGCTCTTTCCCCGGCGCTCTTGATTTTGAAGGCAATCAAAAACACATCCACGGCTATTTGCAGGGAGTTTATGATTCAGTTGTCCTCAAGGACGTGGTGGGTCGGTATAAGATTCCTGACATAATGATGCTGGAGAGCTTGATGCGTTTTGCCTTTGATAATGTCGGAAACCAACTGTCTACCAAGAGCATCAGCAATGTTATGAACGCCGGTGGCCGCAAGATTGATGTGAAAACGGTGGAGCGATACCTGCGCGCGCTGATGGACAGCTACATTATATATCAGGCTAAGCGATACAACATCAAAGGAAAGCAGTATCTAAAAACATTGGAGAAATATTACGTCGTAGATATCGGAATGCGCGGCCTACTGTTGGGCAAGCGCGGCGCCGATGTAGGGCGTATGTTGGAGAATGTGGTCTATCTGGAACTGATTCGGCGCGGATATCAGGTGTATATCGGCAAGATTAACGAGTTAGAGGTTGATTTTATTGCGATGGATCAGTCAGGGCGAACGTATTTTCAGGTAGCTGCTACGGTTAGGGAACGGGCGACACTGGAACGCGAACTTGAGCCGCTTAGAAAAATATCCGACCATTATCCTAAATATATTCTGACCTTGGACGAGGATCCCGACGCGGACTACAACGGTATCCGTAAGATTCACGTATTGGATTGGCTGATGGGCAATGAATGAGAACTAAAATTATTAATATGAGAAGTTTGTTGACTTTGTGCTAAAGTGTCAATATAATGTAATATGAAAACTGCCCTTTGGCAGCTTCGCGCGACGTGGTCTGGGTCCTGCGCAATGTGAAACTGTGAACCTCGTCAGGTCCGGAAGGAAGCAGCGATAAGCGGATCTTCGCATGTGCCGCAGATCAGCCTTTTCCGGTTGTGCGAAGCGCCCAAAGGGCAGTTTAATGATTGGTTTTGACGCAGCGGATGGAGGCGGGAATGCACCTGGCGCTTTACAGAGAATTCAGACCCGAGACCTTTGATAAGATGCTCGGGCAGGAACATATTGTCAGGATATTAACGAACCAAATACAAAGGGATACGGTCGGGCACGCCTATCTGTTTTGCGGAACGCGCGGGACGGGAAAAACTACGGTGGCAAGGCTGCTCGCGAAGGGCGTGAACTGCCTTGCGGATGGTGAGCGCCCATGCGGGATATGCGATAATTGTGTGAGCATTAAGAACGGCGTGTTTATGGATGTCGTTGAGATCGACGCAGCTTCTAACAATGGCGTGGATAATATACGCGATCTCAAGGAGAGCGTCAAGTATCCGCCCGTACAGGGGCGGCGCAAGGTTTATATAGTCGATGAAGTGCATATGCTTTCAACAGGCGCGTTCAACGCCCTGCTGAAGACACTGGAGGAACCGCCGTCGGACGTCATGTTTATATTGGCGACTACAGAACCTCAGAAGTTACCGGCGACCATATTGTCACGATGTCTCAGGCTTGATTTTAAGCGGGTTCCGTCAGGCGTCATTAAAGGTGGCATGAAGGAGATCTGCGCCGATATAGGCGTGGAGATTACGGATGAGGCATTGGGACTCTTGGCGTTCAACGCGGAGGGTTCTGTACGGGACGGACTCAGCCTTCTGGATCAGTGTATCGCGGGGGGCGACCGCGTCAGCCGGGAGACCGTCCTTGAACTGTTAGGCAGCCCCGGTGAAGCGCGGTTGACGGAACTGACGGAGCTGGTTTTTGAAGGCGACGTATCGGGGGCTTTGATCCTTCTGGACGGACTTTTGTCTGACGGAAATGATGAAAGACAGATCATGAAAGACTGGATCGAGCATTTTCGTAATCTCATGTTAGTGCGGCATGTTAAGCGTCCGCAGGACATTATGAATATGCCGACGGAAAACATAGACAGGTTGAAAATGCAAGGCGACAGGTTGCCGACGGAGTTCATCAGTAGCGGGATTCTAAGCTTGGCTAAAACCCTGAACGACGCCAGATGGTCAACGCAGCCGCGGATATTGCTGGAGGTCGGACTTATACGGATGGCGTCCGGAGAAGCGCCGGAGAGCGGCGAAAAGCCAGGCGGCAAGCTCGGAAGCAGCGTTAGGGCAGGCGGCCGGTCAGAAGACGGCGGCGGGACAGTTGAACAGCCGAAGGGCGCTGTTGGAACAGTCAATCGGTCGCAAGACGGCGAAGAGGCGAACGGCGGACGGTCGGAGGATAAGCCGGAGAGCGCGATGGCCGGGGTCGGAGAAGCCGGCGGTATCGGAGAAGCCGGCGGCATGCCGAACGAGGATGAAAACCACGGCATGGCGGTAAAGATAAATATTAACTGGGATGAAATCGTCGCTGAAATATCGAAGAAGAAGGCGCTTTTTAAACGCTTGGCGGGGCGGAGCAGGTTAGCTGACGTCTCAAAGGAGACATTTGTCGTAAATGTCTACGATGATATTACGAAGAAGACCGCTGAAAGCGCAAGGGAGTTCATAGAAGAGGCAGTTTCGAAGCGCTTGGGCGCCGAGATGAAGCTGGACTGCCGTTTAGTGAAAGACGACGGAGCGGATAAACGAAAGATGGCGGCAGATGCTTCGGGAAAAGCGGCGCGTCAGCCGGATGCGGCGGAAAGTGCGGCGCATCAGTCAGATGCGGCTGGAAGTGCTGCGCGTCAGCCGGATGCGGCGGAAAGTGCTACGCTTCAGTCGAGAGCAGAAACGCCGCCCTGGTCTGAGGACAAGCAAGCCGTGTCGAACGAGGCGGTTTCAGCTGAGGATATAGCGCGCCAGTTGGAGGCAAAGTTTAACATAAAGGTAGAACGTGAATAATAATTTCAGGAGAAACGAAGATGGGAAAGGGCATGAAGGCCGGTAAAAAACCGAACCCCAATAAAGGTATGAAACAGGGTGGGGGTTCACAAGCGGAGCAGATGCGTCAGATGCAAGTGATGCAAAAACGCATGGAAGAAGTTCAGAGCGAAATAGAGGAAAAAGAAGTAGAAACCACAGCGGGCGGAGGCGCGGTCAAGGTAAAGATCAGTGGGAAGAAAGAGATCACGGCGCTTGAGATAAGCCCGGACGCTCTCGATCCTGATGATGTGGAGATGCTTCAGGATCTCATCATAGTTGCGGTCAATGAAGGACTGCGCCAGATTGAAGAGATAACTGAGACTGAAATGGGAAAATTAACAGGCGGGTTTTCTATACCCGGCCTGGTCTAGCCTGCCATGGCTGCGAAATATTTCGCAAGGCCGCTCAGCAATCTGATAAGTGAACTGTCGAAGTTGCCGGGCATTGGCGGTAAAAGCGCTCAGCGCCTGGCATTTCACATACTTTCGATGGAAGAGAAAGATGCCGTCGGTATTGCGGAAGCGATCATTGAGGCTAAACGTGAAATGAAATACTGTTCTGAATGCGGCAACCTGACGGATACGGATCCGTGCGGGGTATGTTCTGACGCCATGCGGGATCGAACGGCGATCTGCGTGGTGGAAAACGCGCGTGATGTTGCGGCGATCGAACGGATGAGGGATTACAGAGGTCTTTATCATGTTCTGCATGGGACGATTTCTCCTATGGACGGAATCGGCCCTGACGATATAAATCTTAAACAGCTCGTTATAAGACTTCAGAAAAACGATGATGTGAAAGAGGTGATACTTGCGACGAATCCGAATATTGAGGGAGAAGCGACGGCTATGTATATTGCCCGGCTTATCAAACCGGCAGGGATAAGGGTTACGCGTATAGCGCATGGCATACCGGTAGGCGGCGATTTAGAATACGCCGACGAAGTGACCCTGTCTAAGGCTATGGAAGGACGCAGGGAGATGTAACGTCCGCTCGCGCCGCCGGGCGCGTCGGGACTGACGAGGCTATCGGACAGGCCGGCAGTTACGACTGCCGCTGAGCATGCCGCCGGGCGCGCTGCTGTCTTGATTCCGGATATTCGGGGAACGCATAAAAAACGATCAAGGAGGATTTAATCTGTGAACGATGCGAGAAGAGCAGGCGTTGTGACGGACACTTCCGGTGCGGGCTTGAAAAAGCATAAAATGTCTACCGCAACTGTAGTGTTCATGGTGTTTTCGCTGGTTGCGGCCGGGTGTTACGGCATTGAGGATATGATTCCCGCCGCCGGTCCCGGGCTTACCCTGGTGATGCTGATGGCGCTCCCCTTTGTGTGGGGAATGCCTTTCGGTTTAGTCGCAGCGGAGCTGGGTTCGGTAAGACCGCAGGAAGGCGGATATTACAAGTGGGTGCAGGAGGCGCTCGGCGAATTCTGGGGTTTCCAGGCGGGCTGGTGGCGAACCGTTTCTATATATATAGACAACGCCCTTTATGTCATTCTGGCGGGCGGTTACGCGTCGGTTCAGTGGGATCTGAGTCAGACGCAGTCATTTGCCCTGAAAGCCGCAATGATACTGATCTTCATGTATATAAACATACGGGGCGTGAAAGACGTGGGCGTGGTGACCAACATCCTCTCCATCTTTGTGATCGCGGCCTTCGCAATGATAGCAATAATAGGCTTTACGCATTGGAACAGCAATCCTTTCAGCCCATTTCTGGCGGGAGAAGCGGAGACGGCGGTTGACTTGGTGACCTACATAGGCGCCGGCATTTCCATAGGCATGTGGATGTACTCCGGATATGAGTCAATGTCAACTGTAGCAGGTGAACTGGAGGATCCGCAGGTGATACCCAAGGCGACTATGATAACCGTCCCCCTGATCATGGCGACCTATATCTTCCCGACAATGGCGGCTCTGGCGTCAATGGGGCGCTGGAACGAGTGGGGCGAGGACGCTTTGGGATACGCCGACGTCGCCAAAACGATGCTGCCCGGAGATTTTGGAGCGTGGGCGGGCGTCTTCTTCATAGTAGTAGCCATAGTCGCGCAGTGTTCAATATATAATACATATATAGCGTCCGGTTCCAGAGGTTTCTTCGCCCTTGCCGCAGACAGGCTGGCGCCACCCTTTCTTGTTAAGGTTGACAGAAGATACGGCGTGCCATATGTGGCGGTGATCTCCATATCTGTTGTAAGCCTCATTCTCTGCAATTTCGCCTTCGAAGCGGTTGTCGTCGTGGACGTATTTCTTCTTGTCGCATCATATATAATGGTATATATTTCCGCCATCATACTCCGAAAGAGGATACCCAAGGAAGAGTACAAGTTCAGAATTCCCGGAGGGAATGGTGTACTTTACATAATTTGTGTAGTCCCGATATGCGTTGCCTTGATTTCTTTCTTTATTAATGGGGCGGATTATTTTATCGGCGGAATGATGGGTATAATAACGGGACCGATACTCTATGTGCTGTGGAAAAAAATGTACGGCGGTTTGGCGGCAAAAAACCCCGAATACCGCAACTCACTCAATACGAATACGGGTCTGGCGCAGGGCGATCTGCGGCGCATGGCGTTCATGTTTTTCGTGTTGGGATGCATAGGCTTTTTCGGAAGGATATTCTTGCCGTGGTACGAAGGCGCTGAAGCGGCCGCGTATTACTCAGAGGAATATTCGAGCGGTCTTTTCGCGAATTGGGAATTGATGCTCGGCGCGATAAGCGCTGCTGCGGTCATATGCCTTGCCGCATCGCTTATATTGATATTTGTTTCAAAAAGGAGTGAGAGACATGACTGAAGAACGTATTGTTAATAGAAGTGAACGCACACTGAACAGAGGAATTATGCCGTGGCATGTTTCTTTCATCGCTTTGGGAGGCATTATAGGTTCTTGTTATTTTCTGGAATTGGGGGACACATACGCGTCTTTGGGACCGGGAGCGGTTCTCGTGACTTACGCGATCGCCGGATTGACCATATTCGGCGTAATGCAGTCCTTCGCAGAATTGCTTGTCAACATACCGCGGCGCGGCTCGTTCGTGTCCTATACCAGGGAATTCATGGGGGACACGGCGTCGGCGGGCATAGGCTGGGCGTTTTGGGCGAATTGGGTTTGCTACATACCATCGGAGGCTCTGGCGACGGCCATATTCGTAAACTCGTTGATAAGGGACATAAGCGGGAAGGAGATGGGTGTGGGCTACACATTCCTGTGGGGCGTCCTCGCCTTGACCCTGCTCACATTCATCAATGTTTTCCACGTCAAATGTTTTGGCTATGTCGAATCGATAATGGCCATAATAAAGATCATATCCATAGCGCTGTTTGTCATATGCGGCGTTTGCATCTGGCTGGGCTTGGCGGCAAGCGACGTTCGCGAGTGGGGCGGTAACGAAGGCTTCATCGGAACCAGCATAATGCTCGCGGGCGAAGGAAGCGTTCTCGAAAAGCTGTTTCCGGAGGGCGGATTCGTGATGATCACGATAATGATATGGACGCTGGTAAATTTCCAGGGTTCGGAGATCGTCGGGCTTTCAGCAGCGGAAACGCAGAATCCTGAAAAAAACGTACCCCTGGCCTGCAAGAGGGTGGCCTTCCGCATAATCCTCATCTATCTCGTACCGATATTCGTACTTTCACTTATAATGCCGTATTTCGAAGGGAATATTGAAAAATCTGTATTTGCGGATACGCTCTATCATTACGGGTTCGGCTGGGGTTCACAGGTTTTTACAATAGTGACCATGATAGCGGCGTTTAGCTGTGCTAACTCGGGATTCTACGGCACGGTGCGTTCGCTCTACGGATTGTCCGTGGAGGGGCTGGCGCCGAAATTTCTCTCGAACTTGAACCGTTTCAACACCCCGCAGAACGCGACGCTCTTCACCATTGTACCCATATGGATCGTTTTCGTACTGGGATTCGGCGTTGAGCAGCTCGGTTGGGGCGGAGGGGACATGCCGCTTTATACGGCGCTCGTGGGCATATCCGGATTTACGGGTACGCTTTGCTGGGTCGGTATACTGTATTCACAGATAAAATTCAGGAAACGCCTGATACAAAGGGGATATGATCCGAACGAGGTGCTTACGGTAAAAGCTGTCTGGTATCCGTGGCTTGAGTATTTTGCTGTGATCCTGCAAGTAGCGGCAATGATAATGCTCGTGTTTGAGGACGGCGGGCTGAACATATTCATTCTCTCCATGATCATCATCATCGTGCCCATCGCTATATATGTGACACAGAAGAAACGCGGGAAAATTAGGACGTCCATAAGCATCGGCGCGGATGAGGTTACATTCGACGAGAAGTTCCCTGATCGCTCACATAAATGAAATCACATGTCTGCGGCATTGTCATCATGCCGCAGACCGTGAATTTCCGTGATTTTGCGCTGAAATTTATAAGTATCCCTTGTTTTTTCATATATGAAATTATATAATAAGAATGATGATTTTACGTTACTGTAGGAGTGACCTGTGAAAAGAGGAGGGTTAAATTGAGCATTGTGTTTTCACTTATTCTGCTGCCCGCAGTGGTAGCAGTTGCTCTTTTGCTTGTCAAGGGGGATCAAGCTCGAGGGGTATTGGCGATCGCCGGTTCTATACTTATAGGCGCGCTTTCTATATTTCTTACGGTGAGATTCTTCACAAGCGGCAGTATGACTTTCAATTTGAACGAGAATCATGAGGAACTGGCGGAATTTATCGGATACGCGATGATGGCGATCGAGATTATACTGGCAGTTGTGATTTTCGCGCTGGGCATCAAGCACAAGAAATATCTGGCGTCTTTGCTTGCGGCTCTGCAGACACCTCTCATGGTGTGGTTTGAGTTCTCAACCGGCAAGAATATTGAGGTGGAGAACGCGCTTTATTACGATCAGCTTTCCATAATTATGGCGCTGATAATAGGAATTATAGGCACGCTTATCTGCGTGTACGCGCTGGGTTACATGAAAGATTTCCAGCATCACCATCATGATGAGGCGGACAGGAGACCCTGGTTCTTTTTCCTGCTCTTCCTCTTTCTGGCCGCCATGTACGGCATCGTTTTTTCGAACAATCTGGTATGGCTGTATTTCTTCTGGGAGATCACAACGCTCTGTTCATTCTTCCTCATAGGATTTACAAAGACGAAGGAGGCGACCAACAATTCTTTCAGGGCGCTCATCATGAATCTGTTCGGAGGACTGGCATTTGTACTCGCCATCATACTGGTCGGCAGGAACGGTGTGTTGGAACTTAGCGGCTTGCTTCAAATGGCGGCTTATTCGCCGCAGATTGTGACGCCGCCGTTGATTCTACTGGTATTCGCGGGGCTGACAAAGGCGGCGCAGATGCCGTTCAACAGTTGGCTGCTCGGCGCTATGGTGGCGCCCACGCCGACTTCCGCCCTGCTCCACTCATCCACGATGGTCAAGGCAGGCGTATTCCTTATACTGAAATTGGCGCCGGCATTTATGATGACGAACAGTTCGCTTGTTTCGGCGGGCACGCTCGCCATGATGGTAGGCGGTATAACCTTCCTCATGGCCTCATGCGCCGCGATATCTCAGAGCAATGCGAAGAGGGTGCTGGCCTACTCAACTGTGGCCAACCTCGGACTTATCATCGTGTGCGCCGGAACCGGCATGCCGGGCGGCATATGGGCGGCGACCATGCTCATCATATTCCACGCTGTGACCAAGTCACTGCTCTTCCTGTGTGTAGGCACAGCCGAACACAATATAGGGAGCAGAGATATCGAGGATATGGACGGACTTTTCAGCAGAATGCCGAGGCTTGCGCTGTTTATGATCGTGGGGATTTCCGCGATGTTCCTGGCGCCTTTCGGCATGTTGGTTTCGAAGTGGGCGGCTCTGGAGAGTCTCATTTACTCCAGCAACCCGCTGGTTCTGCTCATGGTCGTCTTTGGAAGCTCCGTGACCGTGTTCTACTGGGGCAAGTGGCTGGGCAAGATGCTGGCGATAGTAGCGAAGCGGGAGAACATCCAGCACAATGTGCATAAGGAGGAATGGTCTTCGCTGGGGAGTTTGGTAGCTCTGGTTATTGCGGCCTGCATAACCTTCCCCGCGTTTTCGAAGAGGCTGGTCGAGCCGTTTATCATCAGCGTCTACGGAGGGCTTTTGACGGAAGAAAATCTGCAGAATTTCCTGCTGGGCAGTGAGAATCTGTATATAATGATGATAATGACGGCGGTCATACTGCTGCTGCCCATGTTGTTCTTGGGTAAGAGCAATAAAAGGATCATGCCCATCTATCTGGCGGGCGCGGGACTTAATGACAATCTCAAATTCATGGGTTCTATGCAGAAAGAAACGGAATTTTCATTGCGCAACTGGTACATGGAAGGCTACTTTGCCGAGAAGAGGATGAACTTGATCGGCATAATAGCGACGGTACTTGTGATGGTATACATATTTTCCTCTGTGGCTGCCGTAGTATTTAGAGGGGGGGTATGACAGTAATGGAATTCGAATCGATTATGAAAATTGCGGCGGCAGTGGTCGCCTACATCGTGTTCGCTCCCCTGCTCGGAGGCCTTTTGGCGGGGATTGACAGAAAGATAACGGCCAGGATGCAAGGGCGTTTCGGCCCTCCTGTCCTGCAGCCCTTCTATGACGTATTGAAACTTTTGGAAAAAGAACCTATTACTGTAAATGCAAGCCAGGATTTCTTCGTGGGATGCAGCTTGCTGTTCATGATAATAACAGGCTGTATGTTCTTCGCGGGTCTCAGTTTGCTGCTGTTCATATTCTCGCTGACGACCGCCAGCATGTTCTTGGTCGCGGCGGCCTATTCGTCGAATTCCCCTTACGCGCAGATCGGCGCGGAGAGGGAACTTTTGCAGATGATGGCGTATGAACCCATGGTGCTTATCGCGGCTATCAGCCTCTATCTGGTGAAGGGCATGAGCTTCAATATAAGCGATATCGCTTTCTTTGAAGAGGCGCCTCCGGGGATTATATTACTTCCCGGTGTTTTCGTGGGTTTCCTCTATATCCTCACGATAAAGTTCAGAAAGTCGCCGTTTGACCTTTCGATGTCGCATCACGCGCATCAGGAGCTTGTGAAGGGTCTAACGACTGAGTTCTCCGGAAAAACCCTTGCCATGCTGGAGATAGCACACTGGTATGAAAATATATTCCTGCTCGGATTCGTCTTCCTCTTCTTCTCGAACGGAACGATACTCATGGCTGTGATCGGGGTGATCGTTTGCCTGCTCGCGTACTTCCTGGAGGTCTTTATTGACAATGTAAATGCCAGGATGAAGTGGCAGTTTGCGTTGAATTCGGCATGGATAGTGGCTCTGACATTCGGAGCTGTGAATATGCTTGTAGTTTATTACAGATTATTTGGCGGGGGGGTGTAGCAGTTGTCATACGTAACGAAATCTCCGTGGGTGATCCATTATGACGGTTCGAGTTGCAATGGATGCGACATCGAAGTGCTGGCGTGCTTGACCCCGATGTACGACGTTGAACGATTCGGGATTATAAACACGGGAAATCCGAAACACGCGGATATATTCCTGGTGACAGGTTCCGTAAATGAACAGAATATCCCGGTGATCAAGCAGATATATGAGCAGATGCCCAGACCTAAGGTCGTTGTGGCCATAGGTATTTGCGCAACATCGGGCGGTATTTTCAAAGAGTGCTATAATATTATGGGCGGCGTCGACACCGTGATTCCGGTGGACGTTTATGTCCCCGGATGCGCGGCGAGGCCGGAGGCGATAATAGACGGCGTGGTCAAGGGACTTGGCGTACTCGCCGAGAAGAGAGCCAATCTGCCGGCGGAGCTGGCGGAGGAGAAACGGCTGGCTTCCGAGAACGCTTTTACGGCTGCCGGAGGCGGCGCGGCGGAAGCGGCGACCGGCGGAGCGACGGGTGTGACAGAAACGGCAGCGGCGACGGATACGGCGGGCGTGACAGAAACGGCAGTTGCACAGGATGCGCCGGATGGAAAGCAAACGGAGGCGGGTGCGGCTGACGCGCGGATCGGCGACAGTGCGAACACCGTCGGTGCAGAGGCGAGCGGCGGGGCGGCGGATGCGCCGGGCACTGAGAACAGCGGAAAGGAGGGGGCTTGATATGTCAGAAGAAAAGCATTTGATACAGAATTTTATAGCGGTTGAAGCTTCCAATCTGCTGAATGTCGTGCAGGATATGAAGACCGAAGGCTATAGGCTGGGGCAGATCTGCGCGGCCTATGTGAACGATGTCTACCAGCTCTTATATAGTTTCGATAAAGAACACGTTTTGACCAACTTGAAGCTCGTAGTGGAGGATGAGGGGAATCTCCCCAGCATAACCGGGATTTACTGGCCGGCCTTCATATATGAAAATGAGATGCAAGATCTGTTCGGTTTCAAGTTCAAGAATCTCGCACTGGATTATAACGGAAAATTCTTTAAGGTTTCGGCGCCGACGCCTTGGAAGGGGGAGAAAAAATGAGCAAAAGAACTATCATCCCTTTCGGCCCGCAGCATCCGGTTCTGCCGGAGCCGGTACATCTGGATTTGGTTATTGAAGATGAGAAGGTCGTGGAGGCCATCCCTTCGATAGGGTATATCCACAGAGGACTTGAAAAGCTGGTCGAGAAGAGAGAATATACAGAAATGGTCTATGTCATTGAGCGGGTCTGCGGTATTTGCAGCTTCGGGCATGGATGGGGATATTGCAAGTCCGTAGAAGGAAACATGGGCATTGTAGTTCCGGATCGCGCCGAATTCCTGCGGTGCATATGGCACGAACTCTCAAGGATACACAGCCACCTGCTCTGGCTTGGGCTTTTAGCGGATGGCTTCGGCTTTGAAAGCCTTTTCATGCATTCTTGGAGGATACGTGAAACGATACTGGATATATTTGAAAAGACGACGGGCGGAAGGGTAATCTTTTCCGTTTGTAAGGTAGGCGGAGTCAGGAAAGATATATCCGCCGACGGGCTTTCAGAGATTGCGGGTATTCTTGAGGGGATCAAGAGCGAGATCATGGAGCTGACAAATGTATTCCTTGAAGACTATTCGGTTAAGAACAGGCTCGTGGGGGTCGGCAAGCTCTCGCATAGCGACGCTATTGAGCTTTGTACGGTCGGACCGATGGCAAGAGCTTCGGGCGTGGTGCAGGATATAAGGCTGGACGGGCACGGTGCTTATGGCAAGCTGAATTTCGCGCCTATTACAGAGGAAGATGGAGACTGCTACGCCAGATGTAAGGTCAGGGTGCGCGAAGTCTTCCAATCCATAGATCTGATAAAGCAGGCGATCGAACAGATACCCGAAGGCGACATAGCGGTCGCTGTGAAGGGGAATCCTCAGGGCGAATTTGTCGCCAGGATGGAGCAGCCACGCGGAGAGGCGTATTATTACTCCATAGGCAACGGCAGTAAGTTCCTTCAGAGGATGCGCGTCAGAACTCCCACCAACATGAACATACCGGCTATGGTAAAAACCTTGCAGGGTTGCGATTTGGCGGATGTGCCCATGCTCATCCTTACAATCGACCCGTGCATCAGTTGTACAGAAAGGTAGGTGGGAGAAATGCCAGTAATGAAGATAGGCAAGATGGTCATGGGAAGTCTGTTCAAAAAGCCGGCCACTCTCATGTACCCGGTAATAAGCAGGGAATGGCAGGAGAGAACCAGAGGACAGATCGCCGTAGAAATGAAAGACTGCATCTTATGCGGTATATGTATGAGGAAGTGCCCCACTGACGCTATAACGGTAGAAAAGGCGTCGAGACGCTGGACAATACAGAGAATGCAGTGCATACAATGCTGTTGCTGCGTGGACGTATGCCCTAAAAAGTGCTTGTTCAACAAGCCTGAATACACAACTCCCGATGTGCAGAAGATAGTTGACACATTCGAGAAGCCGCCGGAAGAACCGAAGGCGGATGCGTCGTCTTCAGCGGGCGTTTCTGCACCGAAAGCCGGTGCAACATCGCCGGCAGCGTCGTCTCCGGCGAAAGATGGGACAGCGCCGCCGACAGCGCCTTCTGCGCCGAAAGCGGATGTGCCGCAGAAGGCGGGCGCCCCGGCGCAGTAGTGCTGAGTTCAGGATAAGAACTGTTGATGTAGATTGCGCCCGCCCGGAGTTTAGCTTCACTGGGCGGGCGATGTGTTTTATAACGCGGCTGTACAGCCGGGACGCGGCAGAGCGAAAAAGGGAAACCGATGCATGAATATCCGATAACAGAACGAATAATTGAGATATCCAAAAAGCATGGCGAAGAGTCCGGCGCATCTAAGATAGAAACGATATGCCTGGTGGTAGGCGATCAATCGGGATTTATAGCGGAATCCATACAAATGTACTTCGATATAATAGCAGAGGGAACTATATGTGAAGGCGCCAGGCTGATCATCAAACCGATAAAGTCTCAACTAAAATGCGACGCCTGCGGCGCATTCTTTCACAGAGAGCCATTCTCCTTCAAGTGTCCGCATTGCGGGGGCGACGCGTCCCCCACAGACATTGGCAAGGAATTTTACATAGAATCAATCACAGTAGAAACGGAGGACTGACAGTATGCATGATGTACGCAAGATAACAGTCATGGAGAATATACACGATGAGAATGATCATATAGCCTATCATATAAATGAGGATTTATCTAATAAGGGCATATTTGCGATCAACATTATAGGCGCGCCTGGCATAGGCAAGACCACCGTCATTAAAAACCTCATCGCGAATCTAGACGGACTCAAGCCATATGTGATAGAAGGCGACATAGAGTCCGATATCGACACCCGCAGCTTGCGGGCGCTTGGTATAAGGACATTTCAGATCAATACCTTCGGCGCTTGTCATCTTGACGCACCTTTAGTGCACAATGCGATACAAAATATAGAGTTTGACGAACAGGGGATTCTATTTATCGAAAATGTCGGAAACCTTGTATGCCCAGCAGAATTCAGCATTGGAGAGCATGTAAAACTGCTGATCTGCTCTGTTACAGAGGGTGGAGATAAGCCGTATAAATACCCGCTTGCCTTTGAGAAAGCGGATATCGTGATACTGAACAAGGTGGATTTAAGCCCGTATCTTGATTTCGATGAGGACTTTTTTATGAAAGGATTGAGGGCGTTGAATAAAACCGCCCCGGTCGTCAAGGTATCAGCCAAAACCGGGGAGGGATTTAAGGAAGCAGCATATTGGATAAGCGGTAGGGCGGAGCGTGCATCTACTACTCGTTAAAGATCTCCGCTAATGTTTTTTCTTTCATTCCCGACATTAGAATATCCTGCAGACGCATGAATTCTCTGTGTACAGTGCACGGATGCCCGCCCTTATTCATGGGGCAGTCAAAGCCGCTCTGCAGGCAGGCTGTAATAAATATCTGGTCTTCTATAGCAGTGAAAACATCATATAGGGTTATGGAGTCAACGCTTTTGGTCAATGCGTAACCGCCCTGGACACCGCGATAAACGCGAACCAAACCGCTGTTTTCCAGCTTCTTCAGGATCTTGTATGAAAACTGATATGAGATTCTTTCTTTGGTGCTGATATCCTCCGCAGTCTTTTTCGTGCCGTCAGCCAATTCGCGTATTATGCGGACGGAATAGTCGCACTCTCGTGAGATGAACATGTAAATACTCCTTATAGGTAAATTAACCATAGTGAAAAACGAAAGTTACTATTCAAATCTGATGCGGCGTTTGAATAGTCTAATTAAAGGGACGTACTTAGATTATAGAATCCTGGATTTTAATTGTCAAGATTGAAATGCGGAAAAGGATAAATAAATCTTTACAAATTTCGCCAGTAGGCGTCCCTGCGTTTTTTCGCGTTGATAATTGAATTGCTCCTCATTTAATGCAGATTTGTGTTGGATCGCCTTCAGTATAATGCTGTACCGCTTTGTACTCAGTGTTATAATGCCGTACCGCATTTGGGCATAAACAGAGACGACATATCGACGCCCTCCAATTCAAGCAATTTTATTTTTGTACTGATCCCTCCAGCGTAACCTGTAAGGTTGCCGGTCGCACCTACAACTCTATGGCATGGGATGATGATGGATATGGGATTATGTCCGACTGCTCCGCCAACCGCTTGGCTTGACATGCTTGTTCTGCCCATCCTATCGGCCATTTTTCTTGCAATGCCGCTATAGGTGATAGTCTCTCCGTATGGAATTTCACATAGAATACTCCATACTCCTTGACGAAACTCGCCGCCGATAGGGGCTAATGGCAATTCGGAAATATCGGGGCTTTCGCCTTCAAAGTACCGATTAAGCCATTCTTTCGCGACCTTGAATATAGGTGCATTGTTTTTTTCAATCATCGCTTCGGAGATAGTACCGCCGTGGTATTTCTGCCCCTCGATCCATAAGCCGATGAGATTTTCGCCGTTACAAGCTAATGTAAGCAGACCCACGGGCGAGGGATATGTTGTTGAATAATACATTTGCGCCTCCATAAATACTAATACTAGACTCAGTTTAAACCATAGCCGCTTGAGCGTGAACGGGTTATTCGTTGTGTTTCAAGTCGCCGATTTATAACCTGAAACCATTATAACCCAAATTTACTATAAAGGGAACTTCTAAAAACCAGAGCGCGTCGAAAATGTGCGGCAGGTTTTTTAGAAGTTCCCTAAAGTTAAGCCTTATGTTTTTTTAATGAGATGGCATTAAATTAAAGATACGTCAAGCAGTTGAACGCCCGTGGAACACATGATATAATGAAGCAAATGCAAGCGCTATATCGGGAGAAACGGATGATGCAAACACCGGAAATTGCAAGAGAAATACCTAAATGTATGGGCGGCAGTCCCAAAACAACATTGGCGGCTGCCGAACTTGAGGGCAATGCTGTCAGAATAAGTGGAGAAACACGCTTGTTATATCACGGTTCCAAGAGCGGTATTGTGGGTGATATTCAACCTATTAGCCGGGAACGCTGTGACTTCGGGCGCGGATTTTATATGGGAACTGAGCGGACGCAAGCGTTGACGCTGATCTGCAATTTTCCGAACGCAAAACTCTACACGCTCCGAGCGGACTTAGCCGGTTTGTGTATTTTGGACGTCGGATTAGGGATCGATTGGGCGCTGTTGATTGCTTTTCACAGAGGCAGATTGCATTCAGTCGTAGAAAGGAAGATCTATCAAAAATATGCCGATATGAGCGATGGATGTGATATGATTGTCGGATATATCGCCGACGACCGTATGTTTGTAGTATTAGATCGATTTTTTTCCGGCGAAATTACGGATACCGCGCTCATAGCCAGCTTGTCGGCTCTTAAATTGGGCAAGCAGTATGTAGCGATCAGCGAAAAGGCGTGTCGGCAAATTGAGATTTTAGAAGAAATATCTCTCGACGAGGAGGAACGTGCTGTTTTACGTGTGGTGGGTGAAAAGCATAGACAAGAAGGCATTCGGCAAGCGGATGAAATATGCCGAAAGCATCGCCGTGACGGACGCTTTTTCGATGAAATCATAGACGGATGGCAAGGATGATGGGAAAAATACTTAACAGATTTGAGCGCCAGCTTTGTGACATCCAAGGCCGATTATTTGAACGCTCCCTGAAAAAGGGTTTGGATTCACTGGATTTCGTTGAAAAGTTCATGAACAGCGAAACCTGTGAATTTATTGATATGCCATATGATCGGCTCCAATGGGCGGGTGAGGAATATATTCTGGAAAATCTGCTGGACGAATCCGCTATACGACCCGCTGGAGAATTATACGACATAGAAGAGATGTTTTGGACAGGTTATGTATATCGATACTGGCATCTGTTGACCGGCGAAAGCAGCCGCGCGATTTACGCGCAGGCAGGGGCGCAGCGGATGAAGGAATGTTATCTCGGATTTCATGTATTGGACGTCGTCATGGCTATTGAGGACTTAAAAGAAATCCATCGGCAGATTAACGCATAATAAAATGACAGTATCCACTCAAACATCCAAAACATCGGCGAGGGTATAAAGCGAAAGGCGCTTGTTCTTTCTCGCCTCATCAAGCATGCCCTGCGAAAAGCCGGATTTGGAGAATAGGCTATAGCTGATGCCGGTCTTAGCCTGCGTGTATTTTTCAGCCAGTTTTTCAAAGTCGCCTTGTGTAAGCTCCGAATTTCGGAACTTGCACTCGCCGAGCAAGATGTTCTTTGCGCCCTTATCCACAGCCATCACGTCGATCTCAGTTTCGTATGATACTCGCTGAGGTTTGTCCGATGATGCCGTGTCGGTTCGGTGCGCCTTGCCCCACCATCGTCCGATGTCCGCCGCACGGAAAGGCAGTCTGCCATCGCGGTTTTGCTTGCGGATAAACTCCCTGCAGATGTGTTCAAATACAGGCGCGGCGAACTCATTTAACTGCGGCAGAACGAAATGCCTATACACGCCTTCGGCATCGCCGGCCTCTAAATCTGATAGATTTGTGAATACAAACCCGAACCAAAAACGGAAGAAGTTGTCGGTTATACGATACAATCCACGCGAGGAAGACGCTTTTTCCTTGCTGCCGGAAAGTACGGAGAACTCGCGTTGAATGATTTCAAGCTCTAGTAGATTTTTTAGATACACACTGATTTTTGATTTATCAATCTGGGTTTTGGTATAGATATCGTTAAGCCGTGTATTTCCAAGGGCAATCGCCTCTATGACAGTGTTATAAAGCGCCGCCTCACGTAGTTCCTGCCGCAAGAGAAACTCCACCTCACTGTAAAGCACGCAACCCTTGGTCAGCACGTTATTTATAATATTTTCACCAAGCGACAGCTTTTCGTCGAACTGGCACAAATAGTGCGGGACACCGCCGAGCACGGAATACGCCAGAACCTTATCTTCATCGCTGTAATCCGGGAAGAATTTGATCGCGTCATAGAAAGGCATCTCATTCATTTTATAGATCCCGGAGGCGCGGCCGTAGAGCGGTTTTTTCTCTGACAACAATTCCTTTTCAATAAAGCTCATGGCGCTGCCGCATAAGATAAGCATCACATTTTGGTCTTTGAGCCTTTCATCCCACAGGTTTTGCAAGAGAGATGGAATTGACGGATTGCCCTTGCACATATAGGGGAATTCGTCGATCACCAGCAGCTTTTTTTCCTCATTTGACGGCAATTCACTTATTGAATAAAATGCCGCCTCCCAATCAGGAAACACATTGATATACCTCGCCGCAGGAACGCCGGACGACAAAATACGTTTAGAAAAAGCCTCAAGCTGCTCCACATCCACAGTCTCGCGGCAGGAATAAAAAACGTGGGGCTTGCCCGCGCAAAATTTATGCAGCAACTCGGTTTTACCGACCCTGCGCCGCCCATACAGTATAAGCAGTTGGCCGCCGCTTGCATTGTATCTGTCTTCAAAGAACCGTAGTTCCTGCTCACGCCCAATAAACACCGCAAACTCCGTTCTGCCGCAGACGTATACGGCATAAATAATGATAAGATCTAGACCCTCGCGCGATACACCGTGTTTTGCAAATCACGATGAAATACAGACCTTCGCGCGATATGCTGTGTTTTACAAATCGTGATTATACAAATCGTGATTTGATAACATTATAGACTATTTCTAAGCCTGCGTCAATATTATCATTTGGTTTCAAGATTCTGGGCTTCAAGGCGCTGCCGCTTGCATATAGTGTGCGTAAAGCGGATTTTTTACATATGCGCATACACAGCTGCGCAGGATTCATCGATGACCGCAAGCGCGGTTTCGATGTGCGCGTCGCTGATAATGAGCGGAGGTTCTATACGTATGGTTTTAGCGTTAATCAGGGAGCCGGAGACTAGTACGCGCCGGTTGAACATTTCATACACGACATCGTAGCCCCTGTCGCCATCGACGAATTCCATCGCAATGAAGAGTCCGCGGCCTCTGACGTCCGTCATCAGCTTCGGATACTTGGCCTGGATCTTCCGCAGACCGTCCATGAATATGCCGCCCGCCCGTTTTGCCCGACCGGGCAGATCTTCGGAGAGCAGTACATTTATAGCCGCGATGGCAGCCGCTGTTGCGACGGGGTTGCCGCCTGTAGTGGTGCTGTGCAGCAAGGGATCGGGAAACATTCCCTCGAAAGCGCGTTTCGTACAGACCGTCGCACTGATCGGAATCACGCCGCCGCTCAAGGATTTCGCAAGACACAGTATATCCGGCGCAACGTTATAATAGTCGATGGCGAACAGGCTTCCCGTGCGCCCCATACCGGCCTGCACCTCATCCGCGATCATCATTATGTCATACTCATCGCAGATCCTACGGATGCCGGGAATGAAATCATCAGGCGGTATCTGTATACCGTTTTCACCCTGAATGGGTTCAAATATGATGGCCGCAGGGAGCTCGCCGACATAATCCATAACCTCGACCATCTTGCGCAGCATATCAAGATCGCCAAACTTACAATGTCTTGCGCCTTGCAGCAGCGGCAAGAAGGGCTGCCGAAAATGCGCTTTTGCGGTCATGGAGAGGGCGCCTGCTGTCTTCCCGTGAAAGTCCCCTTCGAATGCTATAAAATGATGCCTGCCCGTCGCTAGAGCCGCCATTTTGAGCGCACATTCTACGGTCTCTGTGCCCGAACTGGTAAAAAATGTAAACTGGAGATCCCCGGGTGTCACATCGGCGAGTATGCGGGCAAGAAGCGATCTGTTCGCGTCGATCAGCTCCGCGCTGGAAAGCGGCTGCTTAGCCAATTGATCCATAACAGCCTCTAACACCTTGGGGTGACGGTGTCCGCAGTTGAACACGCCGAAGCCTCCAAGGCAATCAATATATTCGCCGCCGTGAAGATCCGTGAAGATGTCCCCATTTGCCATCCACTCCATTACCGTGAAATCCTCACCGGCGGCCTTGCGGTATTCGAGAAAACCGGGGTTAATGTGCGTGTTGAAATTGTGGACGATCTCCTTGGTAAACTCTGCGGATTCATCATCCGTCATTGTTTGTTTCTTGATAATATCAAGGGCATAATCTGTGTACTTCAGAACCTCATCAAAACCTTTTCTCATCTTAGCTCCTCCTATTGGCAATGCTATATATACTGGACTCAATTAGCTGGACTTAATTTCATCCTGACTGCTTAGCTCCTCCTATTGGCAATGCTATATATACTGAACTCAACTAGCTGGACTTAATTTCATCCTGACTGCTTATATCCTCATTAATTTCTTCCATATGGTAACGGTGACTCCCGAACAAGCGGTTCAGCAATACAAGTACACAGATGAAAATCGCAAATACCGCGAGCAGCGGTACAAACGGATTATCAATAAATCCCGAAATGACATAGCCGACGCATGAGACGAGGGCGCAGACGACGGAATATGGTATCTGTGTCTTGATGTGATCCGTGTGACGTATGTTGGCCGAGGCGGACGAGAGTATTGCCGTATCAGCCAAAGGCGAGCAGTGATTGCCGAAACCGCCGCCGCCGATTACCGCCGTAATGCAGGCGAATACATTAACGTCCATAGCTACCGAAAGAGGCACGGCGATAGGGATCATAATCGCGAAGGTTCCCCAGGACGCGCCGGTTGAAAACGTCATGACGCATGAGATCACGAATATGATCAGCGGCGTTAGAAATGGCGGCACATTGCCTTCAAAGAGGGAAACCATATAACCGGCCGTATCCAGTTCGTCGCCTACGGCGCCTATGCCCCACGCGAAGGCCAAAAGTATGACCACGAAGATCATGGATTTCGTACCGATAACGAAGGCGGCGATGGAATCCGAGACCTTGGACAAACGCTTGACGGCATAGAATATGATCGCGAAGACGACTGAGATGCCGACGGCGTAGGTGAGCGCCAACATGCCGTCCATATTGTTAACGGCGTCAAGCAGGCTGAAGCTTTCGAAGAAACCGCCCGTATACAACATAAAGGCGACGGCGCTGACCACCAGTAATATAATGGGCGCCAACAGATCGACGGGCTTACCGTTCATCTGTTCAATAGAAGAGAAATCGTCCTCTTCAGCGCTGCCGCCGCTGAAGGTTTTATCGCAGAGCAAACCGCTTTCTGTTGTTCTCTTCTCGGCCTTTGCCATAGGCCCAAAGTCCAGGCGGAATAGCACGACGAAAAGCACCATGGCGATGGAAAGCCACGCGTAATAATTGTAGGGAATAGCTTTAATAAAAGCCGCGAAAGCGTCGCCGTCAAGTCCCGCAGACGCGTAAGACTCGGCGATCAGCGAGCAGACAAAGGCGACCCAGCTGGACAGCGGTACGATCAAGCAGACGCCGACAGCGGTCGAGTCGATGATATAGGACAGCTTCTCTCTGGAAACGGCGTACTTGTCGGATATCGGCCGCATTATAGCGCCATTTGTCAGAGCGTTGAAATAATCGTCAAAGAAGATGAGTATACCAATGAGCCACGCCGACAGCTGCGCTCCGGTTTTGGTTTTAATATTCTTCCCCAACAATTCGCCGAAGGCCTTAGAACCGCCGGATCTGACCATGAGTCCGATAAGCCCGCCCAGCAATGTCACTATGATGAGCACTTGCACATTCCAAGGGTCTGAGAGCGCCCCTGAAATCACAAAATCACCGGATTCATCATAGGTTCCCACTATGAGTTCGACCATTTTTTCGAGAGCGCCGAGCGGGTTCCCCCCGACGATAATCATGCAACCGACATATACGCCTATGAATAAAGACATCAATACTTCTTTAGTGACAATAGCCAGAACGATTGTCAGCAACGGCGGGATTACCGCCCAAACCCCAATGTCCATCCAGCCAGTCCTCCACATAACCCGATCGGACGCCTGTTTTGAGTACTATAGACCGGCGCGCCGACCGAGCACTAATACTGAGTTCAGTATTATATCCGAGATCATTTAATATTAACTAGCCTGTTCAAAAATCACGGTGGTCTCGCTAAGGGCCTTTATTATGGAGAGGCTTTGCGGGCATTTTTCCTCACACTGTCCGCATTCTACACAGTTCGACGGGCGTTCTGTACGAGGGAAGAACATATTGAAATTATCGGTTAATTTATCGTTATGATTGTATACTTCCCAGTCATTTCGGAATTGGATGGATTCGGGGATATTCACGCCGGATGCGCAGGGCATACAATACCTGCAGCTCGTGCATGAATACGGTGTGATGCGATTGTAGGCATCGGAAACATCCTTTATGAGGGCTTTTTCATCAATGGTCAGAGAACTCGCCTCGGCGGCGGAAAGAATACTCAGATTTTCATCAAGCTGCTCCATGGTACTCATTCCGCTCAATATAGTGAGAACCTCGGGGAAATCGGCTACCCAGCGGAACGCCCACTCAGCGGGAGACCGTTTGACGGCGGCGCCGTCCCATAGGCGTTGAATTTCATCAGGTACAGAATCAGTAAGCTTGCCGCCCTTCAGCGGTTCCATGATCACCACGGGGATGCCCTTTGAAGCCGCGTATTTTAGCCCTTCAAGCCCCGCCTGAAAATTCACGTCCATGTAGTTCAGTTGTATCTGGCAGAATGCCCAGGGATAAGAATCAATGACCTCCTTGAAAAGCGGAAGCTCGTCATGGAATGAGAACCCTATATGCTTGATCCTGCCCTCATCGCGCTTCTTTTCAATCTGGGGGAGCACATTGCAGGCTTTCATGACCTTCAAATGAGCCTTGTTTATATTATGCAAAAGATACATGTCTATAAAGTCCGTATCAAGCCGTTCCATCTGCTTTTCAAACAGTGAATCGACATCCTCGGGCGACTTGGCGGAGAACAGAGGGAATTTGTCGGCCAATAGCACCTTTTCGCGGTAGCCGTCCTTCAGCGCCTTTCCGACGGCCACCTCGCTCTTGCCGCCGTGATATGGGAAACCCGTGTCTACATAATTTACGCCCGAATCGATAGCCTTGCGTATCATAGCTATAGCTTCCTGCTCGTCTACACGGGTATGATCACCGTCAATCACCGGAAGCCGCATAGCGCCAAACCCAAGCAAAGAGATCTTCTCACCGGTTAACTGAAATGTTCTGTAATTCATAATATGCCTCTCTGATTTTAGGGGGACTTCTAAAAAGCATGCCGCACACCCTGGTTTTTAGAAGTTCCTTTTAATAGAACGAAGTCCCATTAAGTAATAAACCGATATATCCTTTGAAATCGTTGAATAACATGATATAATTATACGCCGTGAGAAGGTAAAAAACAATGGCCAATTACCAAAAACTTGTATTAAATTAGGCCATTAAATTAGGCCTCCGAATAAGGATTCACGCAAATCCGTATGTGCATTCAAAATAAACCTTGACGAAGCTAATGTAAATGGGTAAAATAATAAAGGCAAGCAAATGATGTGCTAACGTGGCTCAATGGTAGAGCAGCGCATTCGTAATGCGCAGGTTGTGGGTTCGATTCCCACCGTTAGCTCCAAATAAAATCCGCTCAGGGCATGGCTTTAAGCGGATTTTCTTATTTTATGATCAAGCAATTGACTTTTTGTCTATAATATGTTATTATACTGTCGAAAATATCAGTAGAGAGCTTACATGATAATAACATGGGGAAGGAGTCACTGCCCATGGAGAGACTTGCTTACAGCGAATTTATTACAGAAAAAATAGCCGATATCCCATATGGTCAGACTTTTCAGACCAACATCATAGCGGAAGCGGTTGCGGATGAATATGTTATCTCTGTACATAAGGCAAAGCCCATTACCAACGTCACTTTGAAACGCTTGACAGACAGCGGCTTGATCGAACGTTACCAAAAAGGCGTGTATTATCGTGCCAAACAAACGGCTTTTGGCAAGGCTCATCCAAGCGAAGAGCTACTTGAGGTGCAGCTTCTCACTAGACGCGGTGACGAAGTCATCGGATATGAAACGGGTTTTTCGTTTATGAATAGGATGGGTTTGACAACGCTTGTCCCCAAAAAACGCGAGATAGCGACCAACGCCTATCGTAAAAATATAGATAACAGATTCATCATTGTCAGAAAGCCGGTTGTCACAGTTAATGCCGACAATTTTCGCTATTTGCAGTTCCTTGATATCATCAGAGATCTGGCGGAGGCGCATGTCGATGCGGAGAATCCTAAAGCCTTGCTTCATGCCTTTGCGGAAAGAAGTGAATTGAATATGATTAAGACTATGACGTATGCCAGACGGCATTACCCGCAAAAGA
The DNA here is from genome assembly GCA_031264295.1 of Eubacteriales Family XIII. Incertae Sedis bacterium. GTDB lineage: Bacteria > Bacillota > Clostridia > Peptostreptococcales > Anaerovoracaceae > JAISED01. The sequence continues at coordinate 41,807 of JAISED010000016.1, forward strand.
CGCTGCTTAATCTGGTTGATGTTCTGGTGGAGGGGGGACGGACATGAAGAGGAAGAAAGCAGAATCGGCAGCGACTTAGCTCAAAAACCCTTTACCGAATTTCTGCTTTTCAAAGCGCTTGAAACCGACGCTAAGTTGAGGGCGACTTTTGCCGAAACGCAAAGGGTTTACGTCTTTAACGACGCAGATATAATCCCGTTCGAGGAAGTAATCAAGCAAATGGGTCAACTATATGATATTTTACAGAGCTTGGGCTGATAAATAGCATAGTTACGTCAGTAGGAGTAGGAGTAGGCGTAGCAGTAGCAGCATTAGGAGTACGGCATGGAAGGTCGGTGATAATGTGGCGGGGGCATATAGCGTATGGGATAGGCTTGCAAATAAATATGACCGGCTCTGGGTGCAGAAGTACTCGCTGACTCCAACCCGGCGCCGCGTCAGGCAGATCTTGTCCAACCGTTTTCACGGTGAGAACTTTACATTGCTGGATTTGGGGTGCGGGACGGGGCAGTTGCTCTGCGAGATGCGGGAAGACAGTCCGGACTGCCGCATGCTTGGCGTCGACAAATCACCGGAGATGATAAGATGCGCAAATAAGCGGAGATTGGATATAGAGTTTGTCTGTTTAGATGTAGATAATGAAGATTTATCACAATATTTTACTGAGAGCGGTTTTAACGCCGTGACTTGCTGTCATTCATTTCCCTACTATAAAAACAAACCTGCAGTGATGGCCGAACTCTACAAGCTGCTGGATTCGGAGGGGATCGCCGTCTTCGCGCAGGCCTCGGTGAATAGGCTTTATGACAAAACGGTGCTGCGCGTTGTGGAAGCGACAGCCGAAAAAGCCGATTATCTTTCCCGCGAAGCGTTTCGGGCGCTGGCGGAGAAATATTTTGTAATTATAGAAGAATTTACAATATACGAGCGCTTTTATATGCCTTCAATCTGTGGATTTGTGCTGGGGAAACGCTTATGAAGATATTGTTGATTCGGCCTAAACCACATCGCAGCACTATCGGTCTGCAGAGCGTGATGATCTGCGAGCCGCTGGAATTGACGACCCTGGCGGCTGTGTTGCGGGCGAACGGGCATATAGTCGTCGTCATTGATATGATTTTGGAACGCAGACCGCTTACATATTTTATTCGCGAAGAAAGGCCGGATCTGATTGGACTCACAGGGTATATAAGCCATATTGGGGTAATGAAGGATTACGCGCGTGTGATCAAAGCAGTTGACCGAAAAATCAGTGTCTGTGTGGGCGGCGTGCACGCGGCGGTCTGCCCGGAGGATTTTAATGACCCGCATATTGACCATGTGTGTCAGACTGCGGAAGCCTTCTATAAAATTACCGATTGCGTCGATTTATCGCCGCGTTTGCCTGATCGGAATCTGCCGGAAAGGTATTTGAAAAGGTATTATTATCTTTTTCAAAACCGCGCAGCGCTCATAAAAACATCATTCGGCTGCCCGTATAACTGCAATTTTTGTTTCTGCAAGGAAATCGCGTCCTATTCCGCCCGGGATATTGAAGATGTTATTGATGAGTTGACGACGATTTCTCAACAAGAGGTTTATATCGTAGACGACGACTTTTTATTCAATCGCGATAGACTGATTAAATTTTGCGAGCTATTAGAAGCGCGGAATATCCGCAAGCATTTTCTGGTATACGGACGATCGGACTTTATCGCCGCCAACGAGGATATCATCGGCAGGTTGGCGAAAAACGGGCTGACTGCCGTTATAGTAGGGCTGGAATCCGCCAGTCAGGATGAGTTGGATGCCTACAATAAACACACAAAGCTCGGAGAAAACATCTCCGCCGTACGTATACTGAGGCGGCACAACATCGAATGTTACGCCACCGTGATTCTGAGAATGGATTGGGGGAAAACGGATTTCAAGAGGCTGTATCAGTTTTTGAAGGACCTCGACGTCGTATTTGTCAATCTCCAGCCGTTTACACCCATGCCGGGAACTGATTATTGGGACGAGTACAAAAGCCGTTTACTCATTCCATATGAGCAGCCGGAAAAATGGGATATGGCGCATCTGGTGGTGGAGGCCGACAAGTTGTCGGCGCGGCAATATTATGCGCAAATCGTCAAGCTATACTATAAAATTACCATTACGCCAAAGCACACGGTCTATATGTTCAAACGCTATGGCCTAAAACAAACTGTGAAATTATCCGGTGGCGCGCTGCGGATTACCATGCAGTATCTCGCCAAAATCATCCGGGGGTGAAAGCTTGAAAATATTATTTATGCGCCCGCCAGCACCCAATATATTAAAACACCTGCAAATCCTCAACAGCGAGCCATTGGAGCTGGAATATTTACATACTGTTGCGCGGCGGCGCGGTTGGGACGACATGATTTATGATGGCTTCAACACTAAAAAAAGCGCGCGGGATGTCATGAAAAGTTTTCAGCCGGATGTAGTGGCGGTCACAGGCTATATCACGCAGGAAAACCTGATGAAAAAATATGTGAAGACCGCGAAAGAGGTAAATCCGTCCGTTGTCACCGTTGTCGGCGGTGTTCATGTGCAGCTCAACTTCGAAAGGATGTATACCGCGGATGTGGATTATGTCTTCCGCAGTGAGAATGTGAACGCGTTCGGAGATTTGCTGGCGTACTTTATGGGCAGTGCTTTGGATTTATCTACGGTAAGCGGACTTTGCTACCGCGAAAACGGCGAATGGCGGGCAAACAAGCTGCTGCCTTTTAACATCAACGATCTGCCCATCCCAGACCGTTCGTTTTTTTATCAAAATAAGTCATGGTTCCGTTATCTCGATTTGACTGAGGTAGCGACGCTGAAAACCGCCATTTCATGCCCATATAATTGCAATTTCTGCTACTGCACATGCCTGGGAGGCGGCAGGTATTCCGTACGGGATCTTGATAAGGTGATGGATGAACTGGAGGGGCTTGATTGCGAAACGGTGCTGATCGCCGATGATGTGTTTCTGTTCGACGAGGGACGCGTCTGGGGCTTTATCAATGAAGTCAGGCGGCGCAATATCAAAAAGCAATATCTTTGTTACGGGCGCGCCGATTACATCGCCGCTCATCCCGAACAGATCAAAGCTCTTGCCGAAATAGGCTTTGTCTACTTCTTTGTGGGGCTGGAAGCCATTACCGACAGGGAACTGGAAAGCTATAACAAACAGATCACCGCCGATGTGAATGTGCGTTGCACGGAGGCCGTCCACGCGGCGGGAGCGCGCTGCTTTGCTCTGATGATCGCGCCTGCCGACGCTACAAAGCAGTATTTTACCGACCTGTATCAATGGGTGCTGGCTCATGAGGTGAAATATGTTACGGTTTCCATTTTCACGCCGATTCCCGGCACGCCGCTGTATGAGGAATATAAAGACAAACTGATCACTGACGATATTGAGGAATGGGATTTTCTGCATCTGGTGGCGCCGCCGACGCGTCTGACGAAACGGGCGTTTTATCTTGAGTATTATAAGCTGACCAACCGCCTATACCGATTGGCGAAAAAAACCGGAGCGTATGATTTTATGGATTTGGAGTATTACAAAAATGTTGTGATGGAATACTTCCGGCAAAAGGCGCGGGAAAAATGAAAATATACTTTATTCAGTCCACGCCATATGATTCGAGCGGCGGACTTGTTAAAAAATCCAGACTTTATTTCGTCGGCTTGGCGCCGGCTATATTGGCGGCGCTTGTGGACGATTGGGAGTTCGAAGTTTGTCTCGAAACCATTGAACCTGTCGATTTCGATTCCGACGCGGACATCATAGCGGTTTCCGGCATGGGGCACGCCATCATACGAAGCATTGAAATAGCTAAGGCATTTAGCGCCCGTGGGAAAACCGTGGTTATGGGCGGCTATATGGCCAGCCTGATGCCGGAGGAGGCGCTAAAATACTGTAACAGTGTAGTGATCGGCGATGCTGAGGAGGTCTTCCCGCAGTTGCTTGCGGATTACCGAAACGGCTGCATGAAATCAAGATATTATATGCCGCTCGCTAAGTTGAGCTATCCCTTGCCGCGTTATGAGCTGTTGACGGCGAAGAAGATCGGGAACTTCCTGCCGGTGCAGGCGGGGCGGGGCTGTCCCCATTCCTGCAGCTTCTGCTCGGTGGCTTGCCTGTATCGGGGCCGCTATCTTAAGCGGAACATCGACGAGGTGATGCGGGATATCCGCGAGGTCAAACGCTTGGGGTATAAAAGATTCCTGCTGCTCGACGACAATATTTGTTCCGATAAGGCGTATATGCGAGAGCTTTGCGGGCAGATAAAGACGCTTAAAATGCAATGGTTTTCGCAATGTTCAATCCAGATTGCCGATGACGGCGAACTGCTTGCGCTGGTTGCGGACAGCGGCTGCGCGGCGCTTTCTTTCGGCTTGGAGAGTATTTCGCAGGAAAGCCTGAGCTATATGAACAAGGGCTGGGCTAAGGTGTGCGATTATGAGCGCCAACTTGCGAAAATCGCCGCTGCGGGGATAGATCTGTCAACTGAAATGGTCGTTGGCGCGGATGGCGACACGCCGGAAAGCATAGAACAAACAGCTGATTTTATCGTCCTCAATAAAATCGCCATACCGCGATTTTATATTTTAACACCCATCCCCGGCACTGATTTTTTCAAGGAAACGCAGGCGCAGGGGCGAATCGTAAATGAGGACATTTACAGCTATAACGGCGCGCAGGCTGTTCATAGGCCGCTGCGCATGACGGCGGAGGAATTGACGGCGGCCTATTGGAAGCTCTATCTGCAGGTGTTTTCCGTATGGGCGATCATCCGGCGAACCCTTTTGAAGAGGGGATTTTGGCGCGCGCCGCTCAAACACTTCTTCTACTTCTATGTGAACCTGTATTATCGTTATCAAATCCGGCGGGGCATACCCCCGAACATCATATAGGCAAGCTCCGAAGCGTGCCTGTAGCGGGCTTACAAAAATTTGCGGCGCATCTTCCGGCCGGGGGAAGACCGACCGAAGGCTTTGCGGGATTTTTTGAAGGCCGCATGCGTTGCGGCGGAATGGGTGTTTAATATGGAACTGTTTGAGTTTAACAGCGCTGTTAAATATGAAAAGGCCATGCTGAGTCACTATCAATCCGACCCACGGTTTATAAACAATAAAAGCGGGATATTTCATATCGTCTGCAATCCGGCGGGCGCGTTTTACCAAAATACGGTTCAAAAGATGATCGGGGTAAAATCCGGCAATGATGGTCGGCGTCAAAATGAGATTTTGTGTCAATGCGTACTGATAAAGCATAATCAATTTGACGCGTTGACTGTCGCCTTTTTTGAAGCGCAAGAAAACGTCGGTGAGGCAGTGCGGTTGATGATGGATTACGCGGCGGATTATGGAAGGCACATGGGCGCGAAGCGGATGATTGCGGCGCTGGACGGTCACTGCAACTATGGCATAGGATTTTCCCGCCTTGATCCCCATGCAGCACCCTTGTTCGGCGAAAGCCGCAACCCTGAATATTACAACGCCTATTTTGAAAATGGATATTATAAAATAGGATTTTCGAGTTTCTGGGGAGAGCTTGATGATATTTCTAATCAACTGAATGGGATTATGCAGCGTATTGAAGAACGCACAACCCAGATTAAAACGCAGTGCGCCGATTTTCGGCAATTTCCCGTTCACCTGCGCAGATACACCGATTTAAGCAATCAAATATTTGCTAAGCATTGGTATTATTTTCATCGGACGTATAATGAGGATTTAGAGCTTTTTAAAACGATGAAACCCTTGTTGTCCCCATGTAACTTGATCTTTGCTCAAAAGAACGGCCGGGATATAGGATATAGCTTATTCTATCCCGACTTCAATGAACTCGTGCCCATAGGCGGCGAAGCGAACGCAGGAACATTTTTGAAACACAAACTGCTGCACCGCCCTATACATACTGTTAAAATCGCAGAGATTGGCATACTGCCTGAATATCACTCATCCGCCGTGGTACTAACACTGTTTAGGGAAGTTTGCCGACAGGTGAAACGCCAGTATCCTCATATAAAGCGCGTGGTGAGCAGTTGGATCATGGATGAAAACACGGCGTCCCAAAACATAACCAGACGCTTTGCGCCTAATTTATATGGAAGTTATGCGGCTTATGAAAAAGAAATTTGAGGGTGAGATACATAAGGGAATTCCGAACGGTATAGGGATCAATAAATGGCTGGACAGCGGCAGTTTGCTCGCGCTTGCCAAAGCGAGCGATACGCCGTTTTCGGTGGTGACGCATCAGGAATACACTTGCGTGGAATACCGCATGAAGATGAACTTGTTCACATTCGGGAAGTATAAATGCGGTGTTCAGATGACAGTGATTGCTCCGCCTATATCAGTGGACAGTACGGCTTATACAGGCGATGTGAACCGATTGATTGCGGATTATAAGCATAGGAAGGGGATATTTTTAATACTGAATTTACCCGCACTGCCTTTGCTAACTGAAAAAGCGGCGGTAGGCGAGACCCTGTCGTCCTGTGTTTTTCATAAGCGTTTCAGCTCATTCGAGGAATACCTTTTGGCGCTGCGCGGCAGTTATCGCAGGAGGCTCAAGAAGGCGCTCGAAAAAGGCGGCGCGCTGCGCGTTGAGCAAATCAGGAATGCGGACTTTACCGATGAACTGCACGGGCTTTACCGGCAAGTGCGGCAGCGCTCGAATTATCCGTTGGAAACCCTGCGTCCGGATTTTTTCAGGGGGTTTGACGGCAATATTTTCGTTTTTTATGATGGCGCTTCGCCGGTCGCTTTCGCGGCGGTGAAACAGTTTGATGAAGAGCTGGATTTTGTATTCGGCGGCATGAATTATGCCGCGCGAGATGAATTAGACCTGTATTACAACATGCTTTTATTTATCCTCCGGCGTGGGATTGAATGCGGCGCGCGGCGGATCGATTTCGGCCAGACTGCGGAGCATTCCAAACAGCGGATCGGCTGTGTATTGGAAAAACGCTATATGGCGGCATTTTCAGGCAACCGATTGATCAACGGCTTGCTGCGTTTATTCGGCAATGCCTTGACTTATCAAGCCCCTAAAGAGGCTTATCAATGTTTTAAGAAATAAGCTAGGCAGGTTTATTCTGCGGGCGTATGGGGGTAGTAGATATACGCATGTTCCGCCTGAATTCTATATATCTTCTTTCTGAGGCGCAGATAATCAAGGTGCGACAGGCATTCGCCCATAGCAAACCATTTTTGCATCGGAGGGAAGGTGTCCCAGCTCTTTGAACGGATCTTCCATTTCATCCTGGAGGCGATCTCATACGCGGAAAGACCGGGCGCGTCTATTATAATATTATGTACATGCTCAAGGCGATGTTCATGGTGAACGATCAAATCGTTAACGCGCTCGTGATAGTTTCCGGGTTCTCTGTGACTGGGAAGAGAGTGCTCTACAGGATAGTCAAAGCCTTTTTTGAGGCTATGAATGTAGTCGCCCAGCGAGTCCTCCACATCCACCCATGCGGTTATATTAGGAGTTATATCAAAGAGCACGTGATCGCCGGTAATCATAGTTTTCTGCTCTTCCATCCAGAACATAGCGTTGCCGGGGGTGTGACCGGGGACGAGCACTGTTTGCAGGCGATAGGCGCCGATATTCAAAATCTCCCCATCTAGCAAACCTTGGCAGCGTGCACCGTCGACTCCTAGAGCATAGATTTTAGTTAAGTTAGTTTTCTCTATTCGTGAAAGCAATTCATCAGGGAACCCCTCTGTAGTAAAGCGAAGATGGGTGGCTGCCCTTGTGTCGCCGGATATTATACGAAGCAAATAACGTAAGTCGATGTCGCTGAGAAAAATACGTCTGCCCGGAGCGATAAAATCATTTACCAGACCTGAGTGGTCGGCGTGCAGGTGTGTAAGCAAGATGTCGCGTCTTTCGGGTGCTGAGTTCAATTCGGCAAGGCCGGATTCCAATGCGTCACGGCACGCATGCATACGGAATCCCAGATCGATCAATAAATCACTCTCGTCACCGCGAATGAAATAACTGTTGAGTTCTTTGAGCGGATTCTTGGGAAGCGGAACCGATATACGGTAAAAATCATCCATTATTTTTTCAATCATAAAATCATAAACCTTTCTTTTGAAATCACCGCTGTACTGCGCTTGTGGATTATATCATACAATATGAAGCGAAACTGAGCGGTGACATTCATTATATCACAGACCGGAGAGGGTGGGAAGGCGCGGATGGGATTTATGCGTCGATTGAGATGTCGAATTAACTGCGTCAGGCGTTCCAAGTCAAGGCAGTGCCGGTATGGAATGCGGAATCAATAAATAAATCGAGTGATGGACAAATAATATATTTATAAATTAGATTATATATGTAATTTTACGGATAAATCAAAATAAATAACGCTATAAACGAAAATAGTGCTTGTAATAGTTGCAAGGTATGTGTTAAAATCAATTATAACTTATTACAAAGAAGGAGGTAAAAGTGAAAATGAGAAAAAGACAAACGGTTTTAGCGATGATCCTTTCGATGACTTTGATTGTCACGCAGTCATGTCCTTTTGTATTCGCGCAAGCGCTGTCGATGAATTCGACGGCGGGAACGGCGGCTGCAACAGGCGCGGCGAGTATGTCAGAAAGTCAGGCCGTTTCGGCGGAGGATTCAAGCGCAGGGGAAGGCCGCAGGGTCGTCAACACATTTGATGAGTTGCGGAAAGCGGCTGCGGACAATGAAGTATCGATCATTGCACTTGGCAGTGATATATTCATTGACAAGAAGCTTAATGTAAACCGCAATAAGGATCTTGTAATCGACGGCGGGGTAAACATGTACGGCCTTTATGAAAGCCACAAGCTTCCACAGGGCGTAGCTGATTACACATTGACGTTCAGGGGCGGCTACAAAAATCTGACGTTCAAAAACCTTAAAATGACGGGGGTGAGTTACGGAGCGTCCGTGCACGCGCCCGTAGACGACGCAAGAGTCGTATTCGACAATATCGAATATGAAGGACCGGCTCTGTATTATGGGGAGAATAAGGGAAGTACGGGCGTTTTGACGAACAGTAAGGTTGTGCTTGATACATTTACGAAAGGGGTAAAATACACCTCGGAAGTCATGCATTCGTACAATGTGGAACTCAACGGAAATGTGAGTATCGTTAAAAATGAGACAAGCGGCAACGATTATGATGAGATTTTCTACTTGTCAAAAAGTGGCGGCGATTTGATCGTGGGCGATATGGCAAATGTAAGTATTGTCAATTATTCAACTGCCAAGGAATCCATTTATTGGAGCGGTTTGATGTTTGCGAGCGGCGGTCAGGCGAATACCCACAAGTTCATAGTGGGCAAAGGCGCCAAGTTTTCATATGTCGGCCACGGCGGTTGTGTGATCGAAGAATGGCCGCTGGATGAGTTCCGGATTGGCGAGGACGCCAAAGTGGAGATCTCACTCAGCATCCCAAATTTAAAGAAGAAGACAGAGTATGCGAAACACGACAACGGAGCGTACTTCAGCGCGGACAATATTATAATAGAAAAAAATGCCGCATGGGACTATACACTGAAGAGCGATGTTAAATACAAGGATGAATCAATGCTCGGCGTGGGCAATCTTGTTGTTGAAGAGGGCGCCAAACTGCGAGTCAAAGCGCCGGTGAATACTGTGGCCGAAAATCTGGTCATACTTGTTGGGGCTAAGCCGACGATCAGCTTGAATAATCCTGCTGAGGTTTTGTTCTATAACGGTAACAAAACAGGCTCAGACACTTGGGCGCTGGCGGGAGCGCGGAGCGGCGCCGGATATGGATTATCAAATGCCGGCGATTCGCTTATACATTTTGACGGTGAGGGAGTGACAATTTGGTCTGCAGAAAATGCTCCGATAGGAATAAATGAATGGACTGTGGATAATACAGAGTCAATGCGGCAGTGGGGAGTAAAGCCCGACGAATCGTTTTCTATGGCTGCATACATGTCAAATATAGGCGCCATTAAAGATACGGTGATAAAGGATTCGGCTGCGGCAGACATCGCAAAAGAATTGACCACACTAAAAGGTGTCAGTGTAATACGGTTTACAGGCAGGAATACGGAATTGATTTCTAATATCTACGCCAAGCATTATCTACTGGATGGCGTAGGGAATTTAGTGAAGAGACCTTACTATTTTCAAAGCGCAAATCCTCTGCCGCTGATAAACGCGGCGGAAGGCGAATATAGTTATGAACCGAATCTATATTCTATGGGGGCAGATGAAAACTCATACTGTTTTGATGAGGCGGCAACTCAAAAAGCGAGTGCTAATAACGGATGCACTCTGTCGCTTGCTGAGGGGCTTATACGTTTCGCGCCTGCGGCGGCGGAGGTCAGCGTGTTCTATGCGCTGGATGTGAACAACAATAAGATCCCGGATTATATTGAGGGAAGTGTTGCACCGGGGCAGCATATAATAATTGATACAAGCGGCGCGGCCACTCAGTTTAATGAAGGCGACGGATTTACAAGCGGCGGCGTAGAGGTGTGGTTGGTTTCCACTGACGATGCCGGTAATATAATAATGAAGGAAAAAGGCGAAGCCGGTGAATATCATGTCAGTCCTATTGCGGACGGTGAAATATTGGGCTTGGACGACGACGGTAAGAAGATAACGGTGACATATAAAGGCGCCGCGGCATCGTATGAGATATCGGTTGCGGGGACTGACAGTGAAACGGACGGAACCGGTAATCCAGGAAGCGGAACGGCGCCTGGCGGTGGTGCAGGCGGAACCGGGAGCGGGACATTGCCTGGCGGCGGTTCTGATGGATCCGGAAGTGGGACATTGCCTAGCGGCGGTGCAGGCAGCGGTGGTTCTGGTGAAGCAGGCGGATCTGGGAATCCCGGAAGCGGGACATTGCCTGGCGGCGGTGCAGGCGGAACAGGTGAAACCGGCAGTGGGACATTGCCTGACGGCGGTGCAGGCAGCGGTGGTTCTGGTGAGGCAGGCGGATCGGGGAATCCCGGAAGCGGGACATTGCCTGGCGGCGGTGTAGGCGGAACAGGTGAAACCGGAAGTGGGACATTGCCTGGCGGCGGTTCTGGCGGAACAGGTGAAACCGGAAGTGGGACATTGCCTGGCGGCGGTTCTGGCGGAACAGGTGAAACCGGCAGTGGGACATTGCCTGGCGGCGGTGCAGATGGAACCGGGAGCGGTACATTACCGGGCGGCAATGTAGGTGAAACTGGTACTGGCAGCGCAGGCGGCAGTGGATCGGGTGACGGCTCAGGTAAACCCGGCACTGGAACAGGAGGAGTTGATAATCCTGGAGGCGGGACTACATCAGGCAGCGCATTGACACCGGATAGCGGTGGTGGTTCTGCTGGAGGTTTGGATGGAACCGGAAGCGAGACGACATCCAGTGGTGCTGTAACGCCGAATGGCGGCGGTTCGGATAGTTCTGGCAGTATGAACTCAGAGAGCAAGGTAAACCAACACGTAATAATTGATACAAGCGGAGCAAAAACACAGTTCAAAAGCGGAGAAAAGTTCTCTGCAGATGGTATAAATGTGTGGTTAGTCGACACAGATGATAATGGCAATATAATAAGGAAAGAAAAAGTTAATCCAGATGAGTATATAGTAAAACCGATAACAGTAGGTCAGTTGTTGGATCTGAGCGATAACGGTAAAGAAATAATCGTATCATATAGAGAATCAGAAACATCATATATCATAATCGTAAAAGATGACAATGAAACGGAAGCTACAGATAGCGGTTTAGAAGAATCAAATAGCAGTTCAGATGGAACCGGAAGTGAGACAACATCAGGCAGTGCAGTGACTCCAGGCGATGGTTCAGGCAACTCCGGAAGCGGAACAACATCAGGCGGTGCAGTGACACCGGACAGTGGTTCAGGAGAAACCGGCAGTGGAATGACATCAGGTGGTGCAGTGACTCCAGGCGATGGTTCGGGTGACTCTGGAAGCGTGACAACATCAGGTAACGGAACAACAGATGCCGGTACCAGTAGTTCTGGTAGTACAAATGCAGAAAACAAGGTAAGCCAACACATAATAATTGATACGAGCGGAGCAAAAACACAGTTCAAAAGCGGAGAAAAGTTCTCTGCAGATGGTATAAATGTATGGTTAGTCGACACAGATGATAATGGCAATATAATAAAGAAGGAAAAAGTTAATCCAGATGAGTATATAGTAAAACCGATAACAGTAGGTCAGTTGTTGGAACTGGGTGATAATGGTAAAGAAATAACCATATCGTATAGAGAATCGGAAACGTCGTATATCATAATCGTAAAAGGTGACAATGAAACGGAAGCTACAGATAGCGGTTTAGAAGAATCAAATAGCAGTTCAGATGGAACCGTAAGTGAGACAACATCAGGCAGTGCAGTGACTCCAGGCGATGGTTCGGGCGGAACCGGAAACGTGACAACATCAGGTGGTGCAGTGACTCCGGGCGATGGTTCGGGTGACTCTGGAAGCGTGACAACATCAGGCGGTGCAGTGACTCCAGGCGATGGTTCAGGCAACTCTGGCAGTGGAACGACATCAGGCAGTGCAGTGGCACCGAGCGACGGTTCAGACAGAACCGAAAGTGAGACAACATCAGGCAGTGCAGTGACTCCAGGCGATGGTTCGGGCGGAACCGGAAACGTGACAACATCAGGGGGTGCAGTGATTCCAAGCGATGGTTCAGGCAACTCCGGAAGCGGAACAACATCGGGCAGCGCGGTGATGCCGAATGGCAGTGGCTCTGGTGAAACTGGCAGCGGAATGACATCAGGCGGTGCAGTGACACCGAACGATGGTACTGGTGACTCCAAAAGTGGAATAACATCAGGTGGCGCAGTGATGCCGAATGGCAGTGGCTCTGGTGAAACTGGCAGTGCAGTGACACCGAGCGACGGTTCAGACAGAACCGAAAGTGAGACAACATCAGGCAGTGCAGTGACTCCAGGCAATGGCTCAGGCGACTCCGGAAGCGGAACAACGCCGAACGGCGGCTCAGGCACGACGGGCGGCTCAGGAGGATCGGGCAGCAGCACGAGTGGAACAGGCGGCTCAGTAGACCCAGGTAAGGGAACAACGCCGAGCAATGGTTCAGGCGGAACAACGTCGAGCGGCAGTTCGACAGGCGGGATGACTACTGATAGCACCGCTAGTGGAAACGCAGGCGCGGGTTCCGGAAATAACGAAAACGCAGGCGGGACTGCTCCAAGTGGCGGTGGAACCGGCGTTTCCGGCGGCGGAAATAACAACGGTTCAAGAGTAAACGCGTCGGGCAATGCCGCAGGAAATGGCAGCACTAACGGTATAAGCAACGGAGCAAGGATGGACAATACCAGCATAATAGGCAATGAAGACACGCCTGCCGGTTCAAGCGATATCACTGATTTTATGAGCCGCGCGCTTTCGGCAGACGGACAAAATGCTGCGGGCATGTGGTGGGATCCAATGAATTCGCCGAGCCAAGAATGGCCGGAAGCGGACATCACTCATACAATGGGAAATAGCACAATGAGCAAGCAATTAATAGCTCAGACGGGTGATGGAACAAGTGAGCGCGTGCAGACATTGACAGAGCTGAAAGAACAGAAAGTGCCAACGTTTAAAATCAATGCTCAGGAAGTACCGCTTTTCGGTGGAAACGGAACCGCAGTGTGGGCGCTGATGAATTTAATCTTGATGCTGCTGAGTCTTGCAATGACAATAAGCGCCGCGTCTAAGGTGATTAGAAAGCGTGAATATGAAATCGACAGTGAAATCGTTGAAAAATACGGCGATAAGGCAGAGCATAAAACATTAGCTCCATTGAGACTTATGGAAGCAGCAATGGGAGCGGTAGCAGTGATGATGTTCGTTGTGACAGAGAATATAGAAAATCTGATGGTTATTTTCGATAAATGGACATGGGTAATGGCAGCAATACTTGTAGTGCAAGCAGCGATTCTCATCATGGCGTCTAAAGAAGAGACCAACAACAATATGACAGATGATGTTCAAGTCGCTCAATAAACCCTTGTTCATAGTTGAAACGCGAAGCTCGCTTAAAGCATTAAACAAGTGAATGCAGAGCGCATAAGAACATGTAGAAAATGGATAAAGCAATAGCGAATAATACCATAACTGCAAGACGGTATTAAAGGACATGGTCGTCTCATAAAAATGAGGCGGCCATGTTTTTAATTTTTTGAATCAAGCGTAATCCCACGGATTATAAGCTTAATCGCCTATTGACGATTAACACTGAACTCGCTTACGTTTATGCGAAATTTCAACCAACAGTCCATATAGTGGCGCAAAAGTAAAATTGTGGCAGAAATAGCGTGATTAGCGATTGAATATCGGGCGAAACACGAATTAGCTGGAATAAAACAGTTGAAACTGTATGAAAATAATCTGGCGCGACAAATTAATGCAATGTGTAAAGTCTTACTAACTATTTCAATTGTCAATAAAATGTTTAAAATATTACAAAAAACAAGCCAAGATGTTTGAATATTGGATGAAGAGGGAATAAATTCAAAGGTATTTCAATAATATCAACGAAAAAAATACTTGTTTCGGCCTATCAGGTATGCTATTATATATTAAATAGCTACACCACAAGAACAATTTGAGATTAGAAATGGAGTAATTGTCAATAATGACTTAATATTTGCACAAATTGTATCAAGTGGAACCAAATTCAATGGTGGTAAGCCTTAATTCATGGGACGGCGAGTGCGAAAGACAGTATAAAACGCGCGCGGTCAGGCCAGTTAAGCAAAGGGGGAACACGAACATGTGCCCTCATACCAATCGGCATAAGCCTTTGGGCTAATAATTATCAACTAATCGGCACAGGATGTAAGTGTCCAGCCGTTCAGATACATAAATAGAATATAGAAAAAGTCAAAACAAATTATCGCGCTATAACACAATGTACAATGCACCAAAACAAAAGAGGGTAAACAAGTACGCGTTATAAAGCACATAGGGTTAAAGAGAGGAATAGCATCATGGAAAGAATGAGTAAGGGAGCGATGAATCGCTGGAGGCGCATGTTAGCCTTTGTCATGGTTTTAACCATGTTGGCGCAGCCCTTTGCACTTCAAGGATTTGCATTTGCAGGCGGGTATGAAAGCTATAATAGCGAGAACGCAGTAGATTATAGCGCCGCAGGAAACGGCGGTTCGGATTCGGCAGTGGGCAGCATCGCCGATTCGAATTTAGAAGCGAACACAGCAAGTGATTCGGATTCGAAAGCAAGCATCGTCGGTTCGGAAGCAAACGACGATTCGGAAGCGGTCAAGGGAAGCAGTTCAGATTCAGAAGTGAAAACAGATACTGACGCGAAAAACGGATCGGGGGCAGACATCATACCCGGTACAGCAGGCGGAAGTTCGGAAGATGAAAAGAATCTCGTAAGCAACTACTTCACCGAAGCCTTATACACAGAAGCAAGTCAGACATACAGTCCGGCAGAGGTAAACGGAACCGGCAGTGAAAATGGTACGGGCGGAAGTCAGACAGTGAATAACCCGACAGTGACGAACGGAACCGACAGCGGAAACTATGAAGGTACAAACGGAAGTCAGACGGGAAACAATCCGTCACAGATAAATGAGTCCGAAAGTGAACTCGGTGTGAGCGGCGACGGAAGTCAGATAGTGAACGACCCGGCGAACGGCGATGGAAGTCAGATAGTAAATGACCCGGCGAACGAAGACGGGAGTCAGACGGTGAATGAGCCGACGGGTGAGGACGAAAGTCAGACGGTGGATGATCCGACAGGCGCGACCGGAAATGAAGGCGATGAGAATAAGGATAAAGACCAGACAGGCACAGATGAGCCTTCAGACGAGTCGAATATAGAAAATGGATCGGACGATGAAGATATTATCGAAAACCCGAATCCGGATGAGAATTTGACTCCCAGTGATGAAGGGGAAATGAATGAGAATGGGCAGCTGGTCTTCACAGTCAAGTTCTACGATTATAACCTCGAGCTGATCGGAGAAGAGCAGAAGGTTGTACAAGGCGAGTCGGCGGTTGAACCGGCAGAGGAAGATATACCCATTCTGACAGGCGCCGCCTTTACCGGATGGAATACAGACGAGTGGACAAATGTTAACAAAAATCTCAGCGTGTACGCTTTATACGACATGATGTTCCAACCTCTCGGAACGACGGTCAATGTGACCAACTGGGATCAATTCAGAAAGGCGTACAACAATGCCGGGGTCAGCCGAATAGTCCTAAATGTACCCATCAACAGAGCTAATGGGTACGAGGACTCTAAATATAATTTAAAGGCGCGTACTGTTTCCCTTCAGATCGATGGCCAAGGGCATGGTATATTTTTCACAAGCGGCAATACATTTCTGATCGATAATAATGCTGCAGGCACGCTGGAAATCCAAAGCCTAGGGATGGTCAGAGGAGTCGGAAAGATAGGCGCGGGGGACGCGCTTGTCAAGGGCAACGGCAAATGGAAGATCTACATAAGCGGAGAACTAACGCAGTACGGAAATCCATTCATGTTGGCGAATACACCGAACTCTACTGTGTATTTCGGGGGTACAACAACCTGGACGAACGCTGGTAATAAAAGTGCTATAAATGCGATGAAGGTTCAGTTCATGCAAAACTGCAAAGCAAGTATAAGCGCAGAGAGAAATGTAATCGAGTTAAACGCAGATAAGGGTGGCAGTGGGGTCGAACCCAGCTTTGAGGCGTTTGAAGGGGCTATTGTTAATCTGAACAGTACAGGTAACGGCAAATATGAGGCCGGAGCTTTGGTTATGTATAGCAAGAACCCAAATTCTTCATCAAGCACCAGTGACAAGAGTAAGCCTTATTTGATGATTAGGGGAGCGACAGTCACGGCTTCTTCATATGCGCAAGATATAGGCAACGACGCCGGGACATTCGTTATACAAGGCAGGGGCGGAACTATCTCGATCACAGGCGGGGCTAAGGTCACAGTGAAGGCGGACAGGCAGGCGGCCTTCCTTACACAGGTAAATCAATCTTCATTTGAGATCAGCGGCAGCGGGACGCATGTCGTTCTTGAGCAGAATACCGGAAGCAGCAGTGCTTCTGGCGTCAGCGCGGCTATGCGCTTCCGGTATATAGATGATCAGAATCTTACTATTAAAGACAACGCAACCCTTCGTGTTACCAAGTTGGATGGCAATGCCGCCGCAATAAGGTTCGGCGAGGGAAAAAGAAACAGCTTTATAGCCGAGACCGGCGGGAAACTCTTTGTTGAGCATCGTGGAGGTACAGGCAGTACAGGGCACGACCCGGTCAGCAGCGATACATTGAATGCGGCGTACAGCGCGATTCAGTTCGCGGATAATGATTTTTCCTTTATAGTGCGCGACAAGTCTGCCATTGAACTCATAGCGCGTGCAGGGCCAGCCCTGGAGGCTGGGGCGAATGATAACGGGCTTGTGAAACTCGAAAAGGGCGGTATATTTATAGCCAGAGGAAACACAGCCAGCGCTAACAGGGGCATATTCGCTATGGACAGGAACTGTCAGTTCATAATATCAGAACCTCTGTACTTCGATTTCGCCAACACAAGAAGTGACGGCGGATTGGTTTTCGAGGTCAATGGAACCGGCGGTTCACAATTCTCGTCAAATAACTCGGATATAGCCGTTTGGAACAGGGGATGGGATATAAAAGGCAACCCGAGCAAGATGTGGAACACTCAAGAGTTCAGCTTCAGTCTCACCGGCACGAATTACGAAACATTCTACAGCTCAAGCAAGCCCTCATATTTCAGCGCGAGCAACTTCGGAAGAATGACCAACTATACGCGTATAAACGGCAACAACTATCCACCGACAGTGAAGCAGTCTTTGAAGCCGACGAACGCGGATAAGTACATCTACGGTGAGGTAACTATGCTGGAAGCTTACGACGTAGATTTTAATAGCCATGATTTCGTGCCGGTCAGCCGTCCGGCCTGGGATGGCGAAATGTATGTGCTGGTCGAGGAATTCAGCAAGAGGACAGGCGCGACGAACTACTATGTGGGACAGACGGTAAGAACAAAAACTCTACCTGACAATACAAGACTGGAGGGTGTCTTTGTTATAGATCTCGGACGTTTCGCCGAAGTAGGCGATACATACACGGTTATAGACGGTTGGGTAGGCAGCCGCATACCCGGGGAGGCTAGGCGCCACGCTCAGATAGACTTCGGTACGGTTACAGTAGTAGACAAGACTCCGCCGATTCCTGCTCAGTCTACGAGCACACTCTACAACGATACAAAACAGATCTCAGGAACATGGAAGGCGGACGGCGTTCACAACGCCGATAAACCGATGAAGATCTGGGTTGAAAGGAGCAACGGTACGCCACTGAAGGAAGGCGGAGATACTAAGTACGGAAGTATTTCCGGCGAATCCGGCGGTACTTGGGAGTATACATTCCCTGATGGGACGACGCTTACAGAAGGTGAAACGCTCAGGGTTATCCTGGGGGACGCCAATGGCAATAATAATCCGAATAAAGGTTTGGATGTAGCCTTCCGTGATGCAAAATTCGCAAAGGCGCTGGAGATTAAGGTTCAGAAAGCGAACTATAGCATCACTGCACAAAACGCGATTATAGGTTATGATATTGCCGAAACGATAACAGGAAATGAACAGCTGATCGCTCTTGTAAAAGGCAAGGGTATGAGTTACACAGGAGATACTTCTTTACCTGCAGATGTTGAGGTGAAGTCAACCGATTTCAAGGCGGTGGAAGGTGTATATAATGTGACGCTGCAGATAAAAGACGATAATTCATATACCGCGTCTGCGAAGATCCGGGTACTGCCCAGGGATGTTGTGATCGCTGATGGTGAGCATTATATAGTAGGAGCGAATCATATATATCTCAGTGTGCAGGACGCGATAGCTTTAGTGAAGAGTCCAAAAGAAGAGCGTGCAGCTACTCTCATGAATCTGAGCAAGGCGGTTGCATGGAACAAAAATACCTTGGAAGAGGACGAAGCCGCATATGACTCGGATACGCTCGGGGATGATTCAGGCAGCGTAAGTGAAGGCGAATATAAGGCCATATTTAAAGCCGTGAAAGAACCGGACGCCAAGGTCGAAGTTAAAATATTTGTAAACTCAGGCCACGCGCCTACACTTGAGGTGACATCACCGATAGAGATAGATATCAATGATAAGGAATCGTCCCCCTATATTAAGGAAGGGGAGTTCCAGTACAAAGAAGGCGTTACCGTCAAGGACGAAGACCATAAAGACCTTTCAGTGGCTAATGTAGAATACGGAGGCTTCCTCGATCTGGACAAGGCGGGCATCTATCTGCTGGAGTATAAAGTGGTCGATCCGGATAAAAATGTTGCTACAGCGCCTAGAGTTGTTGTCATGAACGATGGCACATATCAAGTGGGCGATGATGATGGTAAGTTAGACAAAGACGATTATATAGTGCGGGCTAAGGGATTTGCTATAAACCAAAAGGATGTATTAGCAGTTCCTCCAAACACGCAGGATGTTCAAGATGAGCAGGTGAAGGAGAGATCCGAAGCCAGCGCTTGGAACAGTCTTGCTGTGCCGTCCGCTGTCACCATAGAATATGACGACAGCAACAGATATACAAATGCGGTGGGTTCATATCTGATAAAAATATTGTCGGAGGTGAATAATGCTGTGAAGCGCGACATAGTAGCTGTGGTCACTAACAAGGATATACTTGTTGAGGGCGACAGGTATGATATAGGCGCGAATAACGTTACGATCAATACAGCTAAGGCTACCGAAATCTTGGGAGACGATGGAGATCAACTGGGTGAGGAGTTGATCGCGCTTACCGGAGCGACAGCCTGGGATCGCGTCAACGGTATGGGTGTAGTTACTGTCGTATATGATAAAGCCAAAAGCGGTGAGTTCAAAGCGGCGGAGGGCGAGTACGAGACCGTATTCTATGTAGACGCCGATCCCGATGTGCGGGTAAGCGTGAAGGTCACAGTTACGGACGGCAACGCGCCGACGCTGACCGTACCGGCGATCACAGTTATAAAGCTGGGAGATGAGTATAAACCAATGGTGGGCGTCAAGGCGTATGACGTCGAAGACAAAGACCTCACTGCTCAGGTTGTTGTCGATCCGTCTACTTTGGATACGAATACGGCTGGCGTGTATTCATTGACGTACAGCGTAACGGACAGCGATTTCAACACGAAAACGCAGGATGCGGTACTGGTTGTGGATGACGGAAGCTTCGTCATTGACGATGAATATATATTGAGCGCCAGGAGCTTTGTTATAAAGAATTCGGAAGTTGAGGCGGCGCATGATATTGACGGGCAGATCATTGAGAAGTCAAAAGCCAAGGCTTGGAACGCCGTTACAGCGGCGCTACTGAATAATGATGACTTGCTTGTAGCGGACAGAGGCGGATACACCGCATTTCCTAGTGAATACAAGGTGAAGATCGCCATTGCAGCGAAACCCGCAGTGTCAAGGGGGATCACCGCAGTCGTTACAGATAAGGGTAACATTGGCACCAGTGATAAATACGCGATTGCGGCGGACGACGCGCGCATAAGCAAGAACCAAGCGCAGTACGACGTCAGTGATAATAACCTCAAAAAATGGACAAATGCAATAGCATGGCAGCTTATAGACTACAAAGTGCTTACTGCGGATGAGATCGGCGTGGGCAGTCACGAGATAGCTGCTACCGAAAATGTTTACCCAGTGAACTTCTTTGTGAAGGCTGAAACAACGACGAATACAAACGCTAACATAAATGTAAGCGATTTGAAACCGCCTACGCTCATAGTAGAAACGCCTATAGAAATCAGCAAGGGCGGAGCCTATGAAAAATTCGACGGAGTAAATGCCTTTGACAATGAGGCGAGTGAAATTATTCCCAATGAAAAAATAGTGATAAGCGGCGACGAAGTTGACGTGAATACAGCAGGCGTATACAGGGTGGTGTACACTGTTACTGATAGCAATAGTATGCAGGCAACTGCCATTCGCGTGGTGATAGTCAATGACGGCACATATAAAAAAGATAATCACTATATTACAAGGGCAAAGAGCTTTGCCATAAAGGCAAGCGATGTTAATACATCAAGTGCAGCGGCTAAAGACGCTCAAATAATCATAAAGTCGAGGGCGCAGAGCTGGGATCTTGATACCGGTATAGCGCTGGGCGCCGTGGTCAAGAGCGACGGAGGATATACCAACGCTGAGAATAATTACAATATAACTATAGCGTCGAGCAGGGACGCGAATATTACCCGTAAGATAAGCGCTCTGGTAACGGATCGCGATGAAATGACAGAGCTTGAAGAGTATGTGATCGCTGCGAATAAGGCGAAGATCAATACAAGGAAGGCTAAGGCCATGCTTGAAGGCGGAAAGCTTGAGGAAGAACTCATCGCATTGATGAAGGCGGAGGCTTGGAAAGCATGGGGTTCAGAGGTGATCGCTCCTGTGGAAGTCGCGCTGAATTCTACGGATTTCACAGCGGCAGCGCAGGGAACATACGATGTAACCTTCCAGATTAAGGATAGTGATGCACCGACAGTGACGGTTGAATTGACTGTAGACGACGGGACGCCTCCGGTACTTATCGTGCCAAGGATGAGGGAAATAGTTGAAGGCAATCCATTCAATTACGCCTTCGGCGTGCAGGCATATGACGCAGAGGATGAAGAACTCAGCGAGGATGATGTAACCTGGTCTGCCATCACATATAACGGCGAGGCTCTGGATAAGAACGAAAATGACGCCAATGTAATAAGCGGCGCCGGTTTGTACCAGCTGAAATACAGCCTTACGGACAGCGATTTCAACACGGTCACAAAGAACATGGTTCTCGTTGTGAACGACGGGCACTACGCGATCGGAGGGAACTATATCGTATATGCGGACAGCTTCGCGATAAAAGTCGCCGGAGTAGCTAAAGAGGCCAAAGACCAACAGATCATAAATAAGTCTAAAGCCAAAGCGTGGTTTGTAAGTCCTAACGTGGAGCTCTATAGCGTTTCCGCCGCTGTGAAGGATGATGGCGGATACACCGATGCTGCGGATACATACAGGATAGTAATCGGCGCAAAGGATAATCCAAGCGCTACAATTAATGGCGATGTTGAGAAAGTGATCTACGCCATCGTAAGCGACAAGGACGAAATCGTTGAAGGCATAGATTACATCATAGGCGCAAATAACATCAGCATAAACCTGACGACTGCACAGAGGGTCATCGAAAATCCGGATGAACTTATGAATATTTCGCAGGTGCAGGCTCAGGCTTGGCATAAGGAGAATATGCATGAAACAGAGGTTCAGGTTGATTCCCACACCATAAAGGCCGAAGTGGGGAAATACATAGCTGTGTTCAGTGTAATGAATTCTCCGGAAACAAAGGTCACAATCGCGGCGACGGTTTACGATGGAGGCGACCCTGTCCTCGAAGTGAGCACACCTGTGGAAATTGACATTAAAGACCTGGCGAAGTCGGGGTATATCATCGACGGCGACTTCAACTATATGCTCAATGTAACAGCGTATAATGAGGCCGAAAAGAAGACCTCGATCACAGACGCGGTCTGGTGGAGCGGCATAGTAGACCTGGATGTTGAAGGAGTCACAGTACTTAGGTACAATGTAACGAATGACGAAGGCAACTCTGTTCAGGCGCCGCGTGTCGTCGTGGTAAACGACGGTTCGTATAAAGTGGACAACGACTATGTGGTACACGCGAGGAATTACGCCATATCGTCAGGCGCGGTAGCCGAGGCGATGTTGAAGGGCGGAGACGCGGTAAACGAGCAGATCAAGACCCACTCTTACGCCAAGGCGTGGAACGCCAAAACCGGCATGATAACCGGCGTGAGCGTAGACCCGGGTTCCTATTCCAGCGCTCCGGCGATCTACAAGGTGGTAGTCTCGGCGAGGGATAAAGCTGAGTCGAAGATCGAGATCAATGCGTGGGTAATGGACAAAGACCATGTGAGCGGCGGCGATGAAGAAGGCGGCGGCAACGGAGAATCCAAGTACATAATATCCGCGAACAATGTAATACTGCGCATATCGGAAGCGGCCAAAATCACGGATGAGCAGCTGATAGATCGCGCAAAGGCGGAAGTGGCCTTGAGAGCGGATTTCAAGCCTTCCGACAGCAATATAAATGTAACACATAATGTAGTAGGCGCTCTAGGCGAGTATTATGCCACATTCGCAGTCGCCAATGAACCTACAACCAAGATAACAGTGAGGGTTACAGTGGTAACGGGCGACTCACCGGTTATTGACGCGCCTGATGTAGTGGTCGTGCCGGAAGGCAGCACGCCTGACTATAAAGAGAACGTCACAGTGACCGACCCTGAGGACGGCGACCTCGATCCGGACGACATAGTAGTTAACAATCCGCCGAGCACGGATGAAGCCGGTGTTTACGAAGTAGAACGTGAAATCACCGACTCCGACGGCAATACCACGAAGGAGAAGGATCTGGTTGTGGTGGACGACGGAACGTTTGCGGTCGGAACCGACTATATATTAAAGGCTGCGGACTTTGTCATCAGCAAGGCGAGTGTAACGGGCGAGAACGCACAGATACTCTCGAAGTCAGGCGCGAAGGCTTGGAAGATAAAGCCTTTCAGCAAGGCGGATCCCTATGTGGCAGATAACGGTGGTTATACTGCAACTGTAGGAGAATATCCGATAAAGATAGCGGTACAGGGTGAGTCAAGTCTTGTACGCAGCATAAATGCCATCGTGAAGGACGTCGTCGAAGGCGGCGGTGATCCCGGCGAAGGCGGAGGCGGCGATCCAGGCGGCGGTGATCCCGGCGAAGGCGGCGGCGATCCGGGAACGGGCGGCGACGAGGACGGCTACATCATCGGAGCGAACCACATAACGATGCGCGTTTCGGAAGCTAGAGCTATAATCGACGGCAATCTTAACGACAAGCTGATCGATCTGGCGAAGGCGCAAGCCTGGAAGTCAAAGGGGCTGACGCCTGTGACTGCGGCGGTTGTGGAAGTCGGCTCACACACTATGAAAGCGGCAGTGGGCGTATATACCGTAACATTTAAGGTGACGGACGACCCGGATACTACAGCTACAGTGAATGTCAATGTTGTAAGCGGAGAATCGCCTTCACTGGAAGCTCCGGATGTGATAGTAGTACCCGAGGGCGGCGACCCCGACTATACAGAGGACGTTAAAGTAGAGGATCCTGAAGATAAAGACCTTTCGAATAAGGACGTGGTAGTCAATAACCCGCCGGATACGGATGAGTCAGGCGTTTACGAGGTTGAGCGCGAGGTCACAGACTCCGATGGCAATACCACAACAGATAAGGGTATTCTAATAGTAGACGATGGGACATATGTGTTCAATGATAAATATATATTGAAGGCTGCGGGTTTCATCATTGAGAAGACGAGTGTTACAGGCGAGAACGCGCAGATACTCTCGAAGTCGGGAGCGAAGGCTTGGTCGATAAGACCCTTCGGTACGACGGCGGCCGCTGTGAAGGATAACGGCGGATATAAAGCCGAAGTTGGCAGTTACCCGATAACTGTAGCAGTGAAGATGGACAGCACTCTTGTTCGGAATATCACAGCCATCGTAAAAGACGTCGTTGTTGACGGCGGCGGTGATCCCGGCACGGGCGGCGGTGACCCCGGTGAGGGTGGCGGCGGTGATCCCGGCACGGGCGGCGGTGACCCTGGTGAGGGCGGCGGCGGTGACCCTGGTGAAGGCGGCGGCGGTGATCCCGGCACGGGCGGCGACAGTGACGGCGGTTATGTCATCGGCGCGAACCACATGACGATGCGCGTCTCGGAAGCGAGAGCCATAATCGACGGCAAGCTTAACAGCAAGCTGATCGAGCTGGCGGCGGCGCAGGCTTGGCAGAAGAAAGGATCGGCGCCTGTGACTCCGGCGGCTGTTGAAGTCGGATCGCACACCATGAAAGCGGCAGTGGGCGTATATACTGTAACATTTAAGGTGACGGACGATCCGGATACGGCAGCCACAGTGAATGTCAATGTTGTAAGCGGAGAATCGCCTTCGCTGGAAGCTCCGGATGTGATAGTAGTACCCGAGGGCAGTGAACCCGACTATACAGAGGACGTTAAAGTAGAAGATCCTGAAGATGAGAATCTTTCGAATAAGGACGTGGTAGTCAATAACCCGCCGGATACAGATGAGTCAGGCGTTTACGAGGTTGAGCGCGAGGTCACAGACTCCGACGGCAATACCACGACAGATAAGGGCATTTTAGTAGTAGACGACGGAACCTACGCGGTCAATACCAAATACATATTAAAGGCTGCAGGTTTCATAATCGATAAGACAAGTGTTACGGGCGAGAACGCGCAGATTCTCTCGAAGTCGGGAGCAAAGGCGTGGTCGATAAAGCCCTTCGGCACGACAGCGGCCGCTGTGAAGGATAACGGCGGATACAAAGCCGAGGTCGGTAATTACCCGATAACTATAGCAGTGAAGATGGACAGTACTCTTGTTCGTAACATCATAGCCATAGTGAAGGACGTCGTTGTTGACGGCGGCGGAGATCCCGGCGAAGGCGGAGGCGGCAACCCAGGCGAGGGCGGCGGCGGAGATCCCGGTGAAGGCGGAGGCGGCAACCCAGGTGAGGGCGGCGGAGATCCCGGTGAAGGCGGAGGCGGCAACCCCGGTGAGGGCGGCGGCAGTGATCCCGGCACGGGCGGCGACAATGGCGGTGGTTACGTCATAGGCGCTAACCACATGAAGATGCGCGTCTCAGAAGCGAGAACCATAATCGACGGTAAGCTTAACAGCAAGCTGATCGAGCTGGCGGTAGCGCAGGCTTGGCAGAAGAAAGGACAGGCGCCTGTAACACCGGCGGCTGTGGAAGTTGCTTCACATACCATGAAGGCGGCAGTGGGCGTATATACCGTAACATTTAAGGTGACGGACGACCCGGATACGGCGGCCACAGTGAATGTCACTGTTGTAAGCGGCGAAGCGCCCTCAATGGAAGTACCTGAGTTAGTGGTCGTGCCTGAGGGCAGCGATCCCGACTATACGGACGGCGTCGAGGTGTACGATCCTGAGGATGAAGACCTCACGAAGGACGATGTGGTGGTCAACAATCCGCCTAGTACCGGTGAGGGCGGCGTTTACGAGGTAGAGCGCGAGGTCACCGACTCCGACGACAATACCACGACCGGTAAGGGTATCGTAGTGGTAGATGACGGAACGGTTACGGTGGATCCCGAAAGAGAGTACATCGTAAGGGCAAAGAACTTTGCGATAAAGGCGGCCGATGTAAAGGGCAGCGACGCGGAGATTCTGTCGAACTCATCGGCGCAGGCATGGCGAGTGTCGCCATTCGGAAACGTAGAAGCTGTAGTGACAGATAACGGCGGCTATAAAGCCCATATTGGGACATATGATATAGTGATAGCTGCAGCGGATAAGACTGCTGTAAAGCGTAATATAAAAGCGATCGTAAAGGATGAAGTGTTCTCCGGAGACTCGTGGGTCATCGGCGCCAACAATTTCAAACTGAAGCTCGGTGAGGTTTCAAGTCTTAATGAAGCGACTATCATAAAGCTCGCTAATGCAGAGGCTTGGCGGAAATCAAACACATCGCCGACGGCGGTTGTAGTAGCGGTAAACGATATAAAGGCTAAGGAAGGCACGTATAACGTTACCTTCGCGGTTAAGGCTGATACCAATGTGACGATAAGTGTTAAGGCTACTGTCGTAAATGATACACCGGGCGGCGGGAAAATAGATCCGAAACCACCTGGTGGCAACGACGATAAGGACGATGATAAAAAGGGCGGCGATGAGGATGACGACACAACGCCTCCACCGGAAGGCGGCGGCACAACACCTCCATCAGGCGGTGATGATGACGAAGAAAAACCCGACACCCCAGGAACCGGCGTGCTCCCAACTCCGCCGCAGTACCAGCCGGCGCCTCAAGCGCCTGTGACTGTAGTACCAAGGACGGACGACGAGCAGGAAGATGAACCCGTGTTCGAAGCAGTGGCAGCACCGCCTACTAACAATACGCCGGCGCAACCGCCCAGCTATGGCGGGAATATCCGTACACCGAGCAGGAATGCGGCGACCCTTGCGGAGATCATCAGTGAAGGCATTCCGACATTGAGGTTAGGGAATCTTCAAATACCTCTGACCGGAGGAAAGATGGGAGACTCGGTGTGGGCGCTTATGAACCTCGTGCTCGCGATATTCGGTCTGGTGCTCGCGTTTATGACCTTCTTGAGACTGATGAGACGCAGAACACAGTCGCCCAAGATCGAAGGCAAGGCAAGGAATATGTCCTTACTCTCAGTCGTAATGGGTGTAGCGGCTGCGGCACTCTTCCTGATAACGGAAGATGTCAGCCTGCTGATGGTACTGTTCGACATGTGGACTGCCCCGACTGCCCTGCTGGTAGCAGTGGAAATAGTCTTGATGGTAGTCAGCAAGGAAGTACACTACGCTGAAAGCGGTTCAGCGGAACAGTTCGGTTCAGATGAGATCGGAGTTTAATTTAAAGCTCTGAAAGGCCGAATCCTAACGGATTGAACCGAGCGAAACGACCTAAATCTAAAATGACATAAATAAGGAGAGCCGCCTCAATGGATTAAAGATTGAGGCGGCTCTTTTCAATCGTTTTACGTCTCACATTGTAATCTGGGAGCTTGGCGTTTGTAACTTGGATTTGTAACTTGTAACTTGGGCTTTCATTTCTCATTGAGAATCCAAGAATGATATGGTATAATCTGTTCATCTGCTTACAAAGGATCAGGTGATGAAATATCTTCAGCAATTGGGCGAGGAACTAGACGCACTCAAGGTATAAATCGTCTAATGCAAATATGCATTGAATGGCGCTGCGGGAGGATTCTGAGAATGGCGCTGCGGGCGAATTGCGACTGGGGGTAATGCGTTGGAGCTATGCTGCGCTTGGGCTTTTTAAGGATGTGTGAAGTAATATTGCAGTTGTAAGATGACCGGGAATATGTGCTGAATAGTATTGCCGCAGTGAGAATCGGAGAAATACGCGTTTGAAGAATATTGTCGTTACAATTAAATGCTTTATGATATGCGCGGGCGTTTTCGGGTGTTTTTTATTGGCGGGCTGCGCTAAGACGGATGAGGCGGCCAATCTCGGCGAGAGCATTGTGGTGTCCGGGTTTTCATCGGAGTTCAATGACTTCGAGGCTGCTTTAGATATCGAATTTTCAAAGCAACTGATGGAGGAACTGTCATATCTGGGAGATGATCCGTATACGGGTTTTCGGACTGCGGGATCGCCTGCAGAGAAGATGGCGGCGGATCTTATTGAGGGGGCTATGATCGAGGCCGGCTTGAAAAACGTCACGCGCGACGCGGCGGTTACGGATGCTTGGACATTTGCGGGCGCGGCAATCGCGTATCTGGATGCCAGGGGGAAGCGGCACGAGATCAAGCTGGGAGGCTATCCAACGAATATAAGCGTTGAGGGATTCCCGATGATGCTTGTTGATCTGGGCGCGGGGACGGCAGCGGACTATGAAGGTAAGGATGTGAATGGCAAGGCGGCGCTCATAGACGCGGATGCTGTAAGCGGCTGGCAGATGAGCTTCCCGGTCAGACAGGCGCGGATTAAGGGGGCGGGAGCTGTGCTGATTATTGCGTCGGCGGGAGATGAAGACGGCTCCGCTTTGGCGACTCGCGAACTGCGCGGGCAGTCGGATATGCCTGTGTTTGCCGTCAGCGCTGCGGACGGCGCTGCGTTGAAGAGTGAGTTGCGTAGGGTGGAAGGCGGACAGCTGGCTGTGTCGCTTACCGCAAATTCTGTGATAACGCCGGATGCTGTGACGGAAAATGTCTGGGGCGAAATACCGGGCAGAACGGAAGAAGTCATATATATTATCGGGAATTATGACGGGTTTTATCATTCTATGTTCGAAAATGCGGCGGGCGTATCCGCAGTGATCGGCATTGCCAAGGCAATGAATGACAGCGGCTATATTCCTCAGAAAACTGTCAGATTTGTCGCCCACGGCGCAGGAGAATGGGGTAGGGCGGGGGCTTTTTTCGACCGGAGCGCCGGAGCGTGGAAGCAGATCTCGCAGGTTCGCCCTGATTGGGCGGAGTCCGCGTTTGCGGTACTGAATATTGACGGATCAAAACCGCTGTTCAATGCGACGCATTTCAGCATGAGGGCGGCGGATGAGATTTACTCGTTTGTAAGCCGCAGCGCGGATCAACTTATTGACAAGAGTTATTACGACTTTACCTGGAGGGATGAGACCTCGCCTTCGGGGATATTGACGGAGGAGATCGGCTGGGACTTGCTGGGCGTTTCATATGTCGCTACGAGTGCGGAAAGTTCTGACGAGTATCTTGATGTTTTGTATCACAGCAGCGAGGATTCCGCCGAATACAGCGGCTTTGACGACGGCGCGTATGAGTTTACCCAAATGCTCTTCGGCAAAATCGTTATGGATCTGGACAGGGAGCTGGTGCGGCCTGTGGATTTCGAATATAATTTCCGTAATATTATCGCTTCATACAGCGGGGACGGTTCTACGAACTCGGCGCTTATGGGCGCATTGATGGCGGCAGCCGAGAAATCGGCGTTGCTTGAGGATGAAATAGATAAGCTGAATATCTATTATCTGAATGCGCCGGAGGAGATGAAGCCGGGCGTGGAGGGGATGGCATCAGGACTTAACCGAGCGCTGTACCGCATTAACAGAAGTCTGCGCAACAGCTTTAGAAAGCTGACATGGAATGATGAGGCCGCATATCCGCATTACAGTGTTCAGTACAATATACGCACGCTCAGGAAGGCGGAGGTGTTGCTGGAAGTAGGCGATGGCGGCGGGGCGCTCGAAAGCTTGAAGACGATCGATTTCGGGGAATACGCGGCGTATTTCGATAAGGAAGTGGGAGAGTATTTCGCTGCTCTTGATAATTCGGGGACATGGGCGGAGGGGCGCATGTCGGGGGCGCCCTGCGCGGTGGATGCCGTTGTTGTAAGCCTGATGCAGAAGACCGCAGAGGGGAGCAGCGGCTTCAGCGAGGAACTGAAGGCGGTTGAAGCGCTTATCGGCGCGGAAAGTATGCGCTACAGGGAAATATTGGAAGAAGAATACGCCGACGTCACAGAAGTCGGCGTAATGATAGAGCAGGTTTTATCGGATTATTTTGATATACATTAGGTTAAGTGCGCTCCCTGCGCTTCAATCGTTGATAGGTCACGATTGAACACTCTCTGCCGATATTCTTCGGCGAGATCGCGCCGATCATTGTTGATTAATTCACGTTCCGCCTCGGTGAGGGCGGCGGGTTCTCCTATCAGGATGGTCAGCAGGTGATTCAGTTCTTCTGTATCCTTTGCGTCCCAAAGCGGCGCGACTGAACCGTATTCTATCAGCCATTCCAAAGATAGGCGGCTGTCGTTTATAAGCCCGCTTCCTTGTACGTCGCCTGCGATAAAGCCTACACCTCTTTCGTTACAGAGACGCACCAGTTCGAAAGCTCTTTCATCGGAAAGATAGCAGAACGGAAACTGTAATATATCGTAAAGCCCGCTCAATATAGCTTCCCGCGCTACTTGAAAACGAAATGTAGAAATACCGATGAAACGTATCTTGCCTTGGTTTCTGGCCATCAGCATGTCTTCATAGAGACCGGAGCCGTCGCCGGAACGGGGCATTTTTTCGGGATTTTGGAACTGATAGATTTCGAAATGGTCGGTTCTGAGTATCGAAAGACTTTCGTCGAGGCTGCGCCAGAAGTCAAAGGGGTTGTTCGCAGTGGTTATCGCAGATAATATGAATTCGTTTCGTCTGCCGGATATGGCGGTTCCGATTTTCTCTTTACTGTTGCGATTCGCGTTGGATGTGCCGATGAAATTCACGCCGACGTCGAGAATCCGATTTAGCGCGGAGATGGCTTTATCAAACTCAAGTCGCTGTAAAAACGATGTGTCGAAGCCGCCGGTGCGTACAATAAGACCTGTTTGACCTAATTTTATATGAGACATCGCTTTCTTTCCTCCCTATTATTCAGAACGACAAATCATGTTTAGAGTATACATCATATTGATAGAAATTTCAAACAATTTTATTTGAACATTTCAATGCCCCGGCGCGAAAAAGGCCGTCCGGGCGGCCATGGTTTAGACTGAGTTCAGTACTAAGTTTAAAAGAGTCGACTGCGCTAGATCAAATTGCATGGAATAAAGCAGTTCTCATGGTCGATAGGGACGACTTCCTCGCACATGCAAATAATCCCGCCGTTGCCGCGCTTTATCGACGCCTTATCTAAAACGGTAAATTTCTTCACATCGCGTCTGTCGGGATTGGCCGACTTTTTGATTTCAATGGGATGGATCGAGTTGTTTTGTTCCACAAAGATATCAATCTCTTTCGCGTTTGAATCCCGGTAATAGCTCATGCGGGCTTTGGTTGGCGAGTAGGCGTAGCTTTTAAGCAATTCGCTTATAACAAAGTTCTCGAAATAATGGCCGCTTGCAGCGCCGTTCATCAGGGTGTCTCGAGTCAACCACATGGAGAGGTGGGCGGGCAGCCCCGTGTCGTAAAAATATAGTTTCGGCGTCTTCGTCAGGCGCTTTAAAGCATTGTTGGCATATGGCTGTAAAAGATGGATGATGCCCATGCCTTGCAGAAGCCGGAGCCATTCCTTCGCAGTGGGCTGCGAAATCTCCGCTGCGTCCGAGAGCGTTTTATAATTTACTTGTTCCGAAATAAGAGCCGCGCAGGCGATGAGAAACTTACCGAAACGCAGGGTATCCGTAACGCCGCCAAGCTCCGCGGCATCGCGCATGAGATAGGCGGCGACATATGCGTTGTAATATTCCTGTCGCTGCTCCGCGTCCGCGTTAAACACCTGCGGCATACCGCCGCGCCAGATATGTTCGAACACATTGGCGACGTCATTCTTGGCAAGTCGCGTCTGCCGCGCTTGCAAGCAGGACAGCGAAAAATCCAAATCATTCTCAAACTCTATGCCGTCTTTCTCGTTTTTGGAAAGACTGTACAGTTCTAAAATCCCTACCCTGCCAGGCAGCGTTTCGCGTACATTCTTCATCATGTCGAACTGCTGGGAACCCGTCAGCCAGAACAGACCGGTTTCGTCACTTTCGTCGCAAAGGATCTTTATCCGGGTGAAAAGCTCCGGCGCATACTGCACCTCGTCAATGATGATCGGCGGTTTGTAGGTCTGAAAGAACATGACCGGATCGCTCTTCGCGAGGCTGCGCGCCATCAGATTATCCAATGTAACATAGGTTCTGTTTTGTTCATTCGCCAAGTGCCGGAGCATGGTGGTCTTGCCAACCTGACGCGCTCCGGTAACGAGCACTGCCTTGAAAAACGCGCTCATGCGCGTGAATTTTCGTTCAAGGCTTCTGTGGATATAGTTCATGCGGCGCCTCCGGGTTCATGTAGGGCTTCTAAAAACCTTGCCGATAAGCGCGCTGTTAGCGGATCGTGGGTTTTTCAGAGGGCGAATTAGGATAAAATAAAATACACTTTATATTATCTTAAAAACGCTCTTTTGTCAAGCGTTTTTATAAACGCTTCTCTGCACATATTCCTATTTTTCTTGAAATCATCTTACGAAAAATAAAAAGCAGGCGTGAACCCACTAAATCAGCGGATTGGCGCCTGCTTTTTATTTTAAAATATGTTGTATGAAGCATGTACGTCGGATGCGTCATGTTGCAGGGCGCGATGTCCCGCCGGACGCGTCACTGCGCTATAGTTCTACGGCGTGATATTGACGGTGGCGGATGATGTGAAGCCGGAACCGTCGGTCAGACGCACGGTGATTATTGCCGTGCCTGCCCTTACAGGTGTGACAAGCCCACTCTCACTGACCCTTGCGATACTCGGGTTGCTTGAGGTGAATTCGTAGGTGAGGCCGTCGGTTGAAACCTGAAGCTGGTAGGTGGTTCTCAGCCTCATGGATATGCGCGCGCTCGGGTTGATGTCGATGTAGGTTCCGGGTAAGCCCCACCTTGCCATCAGCGTCAGACTGCCGGACAGGGGTTCGTTAAAATCAAAGGCTTCATCGGACCAAGACGTATACCAACCGGCGAAGAGATAGCCTTCGCGGTCGGGCGACGCCGGAGCGGAAGCGGGATTGCCAGTGGTGAATACCTTAAGCAGCGGCGCGGTCACACCATCGTTGTAGTCGAAGCTCACAACAGCGGGCTTGAATTCATCGACGTCGATCCTGGGCGCCATTGCTTCGGCGCTGACGGACTTTGCGATGATCTCGTCTTCCACTGTGAATACGGCGACCGCTTTGACGTCTTGGGAGGACGCGGCATAGTACACGGTGTACTCGCCGGGTTCAACTACCCAGTCGCCTGTGGCCTCATCGAAGGAGGCGAGAGACATGGCGTTTAGGTCTGCGCTTATAGTCTGAGCGGCGCCGGGAATGAGTTCATTTGTCTTGCCGAAACCCTTCAACTCTTTAACGGGCTTGTCCATGGACAGACCGGGAGCGCCGACGTAGAACTGCGCAACCTCCTTGCCTGGGACATCACCGGAATTTGTGATCTTGACACTGGCGGTCAAAACGTCCTCGGCATCTTCAAATACTGTTTTACTGAGGGCGGCGTCGCTATAGTCAAAGCTCGTGTAGCTGAGACCAAAGCCGAAGGGATAGGATACGGGAACCCTGAAGGTGTCATAATAACGGTAGCCGACGTAGATACCCTCTCTGTAACGGACATTGTTTGAAGCAAACTGTCCCGCCGACGGATTCAGCAGGTTTCCATTCTCGTCGGTTCCGCGTATGTCGACGGGGACTGTGGTGGGCAGCTTGCCGGAGGGGTTGGAGTCTCCGAGAAGGAGCTTCGCGATGGGCAGTCCGCCGGACTGACCGGGATCCCAGACCATGAGGATTGCATCGGCCTTGTCTTTCCAGCTTTCCATTTCAACCCATGAACCCATATTCAATATAACGATAAACGGTATGTCTTTTTCAGCTGCGAGATCGGAGGCCTTCGTGATGATGTTCTGCTCTGCGGTTGACAGATAATATGCGCCGTAGTCAGCGCGGATATCCGCGTTTTCACCAGATTCCCGCTGAATGACATATATGATCGAGTTCAGATCCGTGCCGCGCCATTCTGCGATTTTGCTGTCGATGACCATTTCAGTTCTCGCTCCCGTACTGCTCATGGCGCCGGAGGCTATGATGCTCGCAACCTGGGGCAGCCCAAGTGTGGAAGCGTCGATGACATTGCCGCCGTTGAGTCCGGAGACGGCCTGGGCAAATGTGGGGATGGCGGCGCTTTCTTCGGCTGTCAGATTGACGCCGCCGCTGCCGGTTCCGCCCAGATACAGTCTGCCGCCGCCCATGCCGAGTGACAGTATCTGCCCCGGAGCGCCTTTAACCAGCGGGAGAGCCGTATCGTCATTTTTAAGGAGGATGGCACTTTCCTCAGCGGTCTGCAAGGCTATGGCAGCGTTAGCGTTCTTGATCTCCTCGTTTACGCTGTAAGCGATGGGAGAATCATTGAAGACGGGTGATTTGGCTACGTAGATGAGTATGCGTTCGAAGCCCTGCTTCAAGTCGGCGTCGGTCAGGAAGCCGCTTTCCGCGCCTGTTCTGACGTTATTCGCGTTTCCTGTGGGCAGGGGCAGCTCGTTGCCCGCTTTGACCAGACCGGAGTGTGCGTTAGGCGGTGTGGCGCCGTCGTAATTGTAGAAGGCGTTTCCATTGCCGCCGTAGTCTGTCATGACAGTGCCGTCGAAGCCCCACTCGCCTCTCAGAATCGTTGTAAGCATGTCGTATTGCTGAGCCGCACTGATGCCGTTGATCTGGTTGAAGGCGGACATATATGTCCAAGGATCTGAGTTTTCTTCGACATATTGGAAGCTTCTCAGGTAGATCTCGCGTATGGCGCGTTTGCTTGCGGCGGTGGGCAGATTCGATCTGCTGGTCTCCTGGTTGTTCATAGCGAAGTGTTTCATGGAGACGCCGACGCCGTTGCCCTGAATGCCTCTCACCTCAGCCGCGCCGACCAGACCCGCCAGCATGGGATCCTCGGAATAATATTCGAAATTGCGCCCGTTAAGGACGCTTCTGTGTATATTCACGGCAGGGGCGAGTATAGTGTTGTTTCCGTAATACTTCATCTCTTGACCCCAGCCGTCGCCGAGGGCTTCCTCCAGCTCGAGATTCCATGTGGAGGAACGGGCAGTTGAATTCGGCCACCAGGTGGCGCTTCTTTCATATGCCACATTGGATTCGGCGGTAATCCTCATACCAGCGGGGCCGTCCGCCATCGCCACTTCGGGGATGCCGTACGCGCTGAGTCCTATGGTTCTCCAAGCGCTTCCGGGTAGGCCGTTGGCCGTGGCGCCGCTTGCGCCGCCGAATAGGGTGTAGAGTCCGCCGGTGGCGCTGGTTTTGGGTATTACCGCATATATGTCAGATATCAAGTCTTTAAGGGATTGCGGGGCGGGACCTGTGAAATCGCTCGCTTTCCAAGCGATAAAATCGGGATCGGATTTTATGCTTGTCAGGCGCGGTGTGATAGCGTCATAGGTATAGGTGAATGTGGAAATGCCGCTGCTTATCATACCGTCAGCCGTTCCCACGGCCTTTATGGTGAAGGACTGTCCATTCTCTAAGATGGGGACGCTTATAGGACCGGAATAGGCTGCCGAGTCAGCCGTCGGGTCGTCGCCGTTTGTAGTGTAATAGAAGGTCGTGCTTTTAGCGGCGTTTGTGGCCGATGTGAGCGCTATGGTTGAACCCTCGCCCACAGTCGAACCGCTGACAGGATAGGCGGTAGGATTCGCCGCCTGCACAGTGTACTCAAACGCGGCTACGGGACTTGTTCCCATATATGGCCGTACCGCAATGGCTTTAACAGTCATCGCCTGCAATACCTTTATCGGCGCGGTGTAACGTTTTGACGCGGAGGTCGGCGTCGTACCATCAAGTGTGTAATATATCGTCGAACCCGGCGCCGACAATGTCACACGGGCGTTGGCGGACGTTAGGACGCCGGAGGGGGCGCTTGCGGTGGGCGGACTTAATTCCGGCGCGTTGTCGAGGACATAGACCGCAGACGCCAATCCGGGCGGAAGGTCGGTGTTGCACGCCGCCGCTCTCAATGTGACGGAGGCGCCTTCAGGAGCACCGGGAGGGAATACGGAGAACTCGTTGCCGTCGTATAAGATCCCGCTTGGTCCGGTGGGGTCGGAGCCGTCGGTGGTGTAGAAAATGACTGTCCCTAACATAGACCAGATGCCGGTTAATGAGAGGGACGTCTTGAAGTCTTCGGTGTAAGAACCGCTCGCATGGGCGAGTACCGGCGCCGCGACTGTGGAAATGTCTGTAAAGTTCATGCTGCTTACCTGCAGTTGGCCATAACCTCCGACAGAAACCAGTTCGGCGTCTATGCCGAAATAATGCACGCCGGCTTCAAGGAAGACTCTGACAAAGACGTCGCCGACTGTTCCTGCGGGTAATACGTCGCCCTGAATGAGGGCAAGCGACTCATTATTGTGTGTCAGATTTATTACAGATTCGGCCATGTGATTACTCGCGCCGCAATTGAGGGCGATCATATAATCCGCAGGTTCCGCGACGTTGACGGCGAAATTCCTGCGAGCCTTGGGTGAGGCTTCGGTGGCCGCAATGCCAATGCCTGTGATGCTTGCGGTCACATTGGATAAGAGGTAGAGCTTTGCGGGGGCGGATATAACACGTTCACCTCCCGCATCGGTCACCACGCAGCGATATAGGTTTGCTGTCATGGCGGCGGTCGCGTTGGCCGTTCTGTAAGTCGCCGTAGCAGCGCCTGAACCGCCGGTCACGTTCGTCCAAGTTCCGTTTATGCCGTCAGTCGAGTCTGAACTGAGCTGCCATTGATAAGTGTAGGGTTCTTCGCCGCCTGTCACGGCTACCGTAAATGTAGCCGGGGATCTGAGCGCCGCTGCGGAGTCGTCGGGATTCAGAACCGCCAAGTCGGCCGCCGACACAGCCTGAGGCAGGGACGATAGAACCATGATGAGGATCAGCAGAATAGAAAAAATCCTCTTTGTGCGGAACTTCGTCCGATTGAATGTTAATTTTTTCACGATCTTTCCTCCTTAAAAACATCTTGATATAAACCGATCCGAGTAAGTACGAGATTATTATATCGTATTATATTGGAAATTTAAACAAAATTTGTGACAAAATTTGTGACAAAATAAATGACTGTAATCCACTTGATTCATAATGTAGGCAGGAAGAAGGCTGTGAGTTTTTTGTGAGGAACATTGACTTCCGGCATGATGATCTTTATAATTATATAGGTAAGTA
This sequence comes from Eubacteriales Family XIII. Incertae Sedis bacterium, assembly GCA_031264295.1. Classification (GTDB taxonomy): domain Bacteria; phylum Bacillota; class Clostridia; order Peptostreptococcales; family Anaerovoracaceae; genus JAISED01. Next base: position 79,142 of record JAISED010000016.1, read on the forward strand.
ATAAGCAAAATAAACGAAAATGAGGGGGAAGAAGAAAAAATTGATCTATATTGAACCCGAATCGACCGACGCGGCGTTTCATTTTTCGGTTGAAGAGTATTGCATAGAACATTTTACAGAGGATGAGCCGGTCTGGATGCTGTGGCAGACTGAGAGATGCGTTATGCTGGGCAGGAACCAGATAGCTGACGCTGAGATCGACATGGGAGAGGCAGAGCGGCTCGGTGTTGATATCGTGAGGCGTTCCAGCGGCGGCGGCGCTATTTTTACCGATATGGGCGTTCTCCTATATACGGTGATATTGCCGTTCGGCGACGGCGTGGACGCGAAGCAGACGCTCATAAAGCAGATGGGGGAGCCTATTGTCCGCGCTTTGTATAAGATGGGCGTTCCGGCGCGGCTTGAGGGTAGGAATGACATACTTGTTGACGGTCAGAAGGTTTCGGGAATGGCTCAATATATAAAGGACGCGAAGCTCTGCAGCCATGGGTCTCTCCTTTTTGATACGGATATAGAGGTGCTTACAAAGGTTTTGCGTACGGATGTCGAAAAGATTCAGACGAAGGCGCTGCGTTCCATGCGGGGCAGGGTGACGAATCTCATAGAACACCTGCAGGATCCCATACCTGTCAGGGGATTTTGGGATGAGATTAAAGGATGTCTCTTTGAGGGGACCGATGTGCGGGAATATCGTCTTACGGATGAGGATCTCGCGCAGATAGAGAAGATACGCCTGGAAAAATACGCAAACCGCGCGTGGACATTCGGGAGTGCGCCTAAATTTTCCTACAGCGACGCGAAGAGATTTACGGGCGGGAAGCTGGAAGTTTTTCTTGAGATAGACGGGGGCGTCGTCGCCGATTGCAGACTGAACGGTGATTTTATGGCCTTGCTGCCGGTGAGACAGCTCGAAGAGCGGATTGAGGGCGCGGAGTACCGCCCTGATGAGATACGGCGGCGGCTCGAAGGCGTGGCGCTTGAGCAGTATATAGGGACTATCAATGCGGACGAGCTGATTTCGTGCATGTTTGGATAAGGCGGGAGCAGCCGCCGGTTTCCGGCGGATTTTCACGATGGCGGTCACAATGCCCGGCGGCGGACATGACGTCGGCGATGGTATAATAGAGGGGTAACAAGGATGCAGAGAAAACCCGATTGGCTGCGGAAGCGGATTACAGCCGGCCCGGAGCGCGCGGAGCTGGAAGGGATATTGAGCGAATTATCGCTGAATACGGTTTGCTGCGAGGCTCAGTGTCCGAATTGTGTGGAGTGCTTTGCCGCGAAGACGGCGACGTTTATGATACTGGGGACTAACTGCACGAGGAATTGCAGTTTCTGTAATGTGACTTGCGGCGCGCCGGAGGCGATTGATCCCGCAGAGCCTGAACGGGTCGCGGAGGCGGTGCGCAGGCTTGGGCTTAAGTATGTGGTCGTTACTTCCGTTACGCGGGACGACCTGCCGGATGGCGGCGCTATGCACTTTGCCGATACTGTCAGGGCGATCCGGGAGCGCAGCCCGATGACGGCGGTGGAGGTGCTCATTCCCGATTTTCAAGGGGAGAAGGATGCGCTTGCGCTTGTGACGGAGGCGTGGCCGACAGTGATAAGTCACAACATGGAAACGGTAGAAGCGCTTTACGATGAGGTGAGACCACAGGCGGATTACCGGCGTTCCCTCGCACTTTTGGGGCGGATCAAAGGACTGAACCCTACGATTCGCAGCAAGAGCGGCTTCATGCTGGGACTTGGAGAGACTAAGGAAGAGGTCATCGAATTGATGGGGGATCTACGGGAGGCGGGATGTGAGCTGCTGACCATAGGTCAGTACTTAGCGCCCTCGAAGGGACATCACCCGGTGCGCGAGTACGTACATCCGGACATCTTTGATGAATATAAAAATATAGCCGACGCGAAGGGCTTCAGCTTCGTCGCCTCAGCGCCATTTGTCAGAAGCTCGTATCACGCAGGAGAGGCGCTCGGTCTGTGAAATCGTCGCCAGGTTCCGGTATGGGCGAATCTGACGTGGCATTCGAGTAGTAACATTAAGAGGAGGTGTCATTACATTGGAAATAAGCCAATACATGAACAAATATCCCATCACGCTGAACGAGAATGACACATTCGAAAAGGCTGTTGAGGTGCTTGTCTCGCACAAGACGAATGGTATACCCATCATGAACGCTAATGGCACGATGACCGGTATTATTACGCTGGCCAGGGCGTTCCGCCTGCTGAGCGAATCTCTGGATCCGAACACTATGCTGGAACGCGTTATGATCCGCAATCCCATCGTAGTAGGACCCGAGGAGGATATTGATGAGCTGATCGAGCATCCCATAAGCGCGTTGCCTGTGGTGAAGGACGATAAACTGGTGGGTCTTTACTCGCTGCCGGATACGATACGCGCCTATTACAGTTCCAAAAAATCCCTGGCTCTTGAGCTGGATGCTATCATAAACGGTCTTTATAACGGCGTTGTCACCATAGACACGTCGGAGAATATACGTGTGGTAAACCCCCCTGCCGCCGCTGCTTTGAACATTCCCGCGGAGGAATTGATAGGGAAGAATATCAATGATGTATTTCCGCAGGCGGGCATGTCCGAGGTGATGCGAACCGGATTGCCGGCGATAAACCGCAAGATCAATTACGGAGAAAAGACGTTTTTGGTCACATGCACCAAGGTCAAGTGGGAGTATGAGATTGGGATCGCTATAATCAACGACTTCACCGAACTCACCGACGTTTATGAGGAATTATTTCAGACTAAAAAGGTGATGCGGGAGTTGGAGACCATCATAGAGACCTCTTCGGATGGGATATTGGTGACGGATGAAAACGGCGGCATCGTCAAGGTGAATACCGCATTGACGGACATATTCGGCGAGGACGCCGAAAGGATTATAGGGAAGAATATCAAAGAATACCGCGATGTGTTCGGCGAGAACATCGCGGGGCGGCTGAGCATGAGGCGCAACAGTCCAGAGGAGAAAGGCGTTCCTGTATATGCCAAAAAAGGAAAAACGAGGCTCGCGTCCGTGGCCAACCCCATCATAGCAAAGGACGGAACCTGCAACGGATTCGTGGTGGATATACAGGATATAACGCGTATACATGAACTGGAACGTCAGGTGCATAATCTGGAAATATTGTATCAGCAGGAGATAAAGAAATCTGCGGCTACCGAAAAATATGTGTTTACGGATCCGAAGAGCCGGCGCTTGTTAGAGAGGATACTGCAGATCGCCAAGGTCGATTCTACGGTGCTTATAACGGGAGAGTCCGGAGTGGGCAAGGAGGTAGTGGCGGAACTTCTCTTTAATTCAGGGAGCAGGGCGGATAAGGCCTTTGTGAAGATCAACTGCGGCGCGATACCGGAGAGCCTCTTGGAATCGGAATTGTTCGGCTATGAGCCGGGCGCCTTCACAGGCGCAGGCAAGAAGGGCAAGAGCGGTATGCTGGAGATCGCCAATCACGGAACGGTATTTCTGGATGAGATCGGCACCCTGCCTATATCCCTTCAGGTGAAGCTGCTGCGCGTTCTGCAAGGTCAGGAGATAATGCGCGTCGGCGGTACGGCGCCCAGAAAGATAGATGTGCGCATCATAGCCGCGACTAACAGGGATCTGGCGGAGATGGTGGCTTCCGGTGAGTTCCGCCTCGACCTCTACTACAGGCTCAACGTGGTGCCGGTCTTTGTGCCGCCGCTGCGCGATAGGAAGGAAGACATACCGGCGCTCATACAGCATTTCCTCAGCAAATACAACGAAAAATACAAGCTGTCCAAGTCATTCAGCGCCTCCGCCATAGAGCAGATGCTGGATTATAGGTGGCCGGGCAATATCAGGGAACTGGAGAACATGGTTGAACGTTCCGTGGTAACCAATGAAGATGATACGATTAAACACCTTTCCGACGAAATGACGGCAGGCGATAAGGTGCTGTGGCTCAAGACGGAAGGTGTGCGCTTCAGCCAAAATTACAGAGACATGGTGAATGATTATGAGACCATGCTTCTGGGGAAAGCCCTCGAACAATACGGCAGTACCAGAAAAATGTCGGCCGCTTTGGGAATAAATCAATCAACAATCGTAAAAAAAATGTCGAGATTTGGTATGATTCGATAAAAGGGATGAAAAAAGTAATCGCTATGATGACTTTTTTCATCGAGGTAAGTCTTCTTGAAGTGATTGACAATTACGCTGGTTTAGCACGATAAAGAGGTAAAAACATATCGGGCCGTGATGAATTTTTTCATCACGGCTTGTTGTTTTTTTGCGGTGTGCGCCGGAAAAACGTCCCATTTTCAGCTTAATTTGAACTATTTTACTTAACTTCCTGTTTGGCACAGTTATTGCGTATAATTTGTTGTATTCTAATTGCCACTCAGCCGGCATTATTTGCTCAAGTTCCAAGTTTCAGTTCCAAGTTCCAGTTATATTATTTTTAAGTAAAAAGAATAGAGAATTAGGAGGCATGAATTAGATGGACATTAAAACGATTTGCGTAGTGGGCGCGGGACTGATGGGTCAGCAGCTTGCGCTGTTAGCCGCTAAGTCGGGTTTTGAAGTGTACTGTGCTGACACTTCAGCTGAAGCCTTGAAAAAAGCCCAGGACTTTGTAGCGACGTGGATTCCGAAACAGCAGGCCAAGGGAAAAATTACCGATGAGCAGATTGAGCTTGTGAATAAAGGTTTACATTTTGTTGACAATCTGGAAGAGGCCGCGAAGAACGCGGATATGGTTATCGAAGCGGCTGTTGAGAATCTTGCTGTTAAACGCGCTATTTTCGCTGAATTGGATAGGATTACTCCGCCTCATGCTATTTTGGCGACGAACAGTTCATATCTGGTAAGTTCCAAGATAGCGGACGCGACTTCACGTCCGGATAAAGTTCTCAACATGCACTTTTTCAACCCGGCTTTGATCATGAAGACTGTAGAAGTGGTACAGGGACCTCACGTCTCGGATGAGACAGTCGACAAGGTTATGGAAGTCGCTCGTGCATTTGGGAAAAACCCTGCCAGAGTTAATAAAGAAATCTACGGCTTCCTGTGCAACCGCATCTTCAGTGTAATGACCAAGGAAGCGTGCTACATGCTGGATCAGGGCATAGCCTCTGTAGAGGATATTGACAATGCCGTGAAGGGCGCATTCGGACATCCGATGGGACCCTTGGAGCTGCTTGATATGACAGGGATTGACCTTGAATATCATCTGGGCATGGAGAGATTCAGGGAGACCGGCAATCTGACGGATAAGCCCAGCCCCAGCCTGGTTGAAAGATATGGCAGAGGCGACTACGGACGTAAGACAGGAAAAGGATATTACGATTACACGAAGAAATAAGATCCGCGTTGCGGAGAGGGGTTGAAAACGAATATGAGTTACGAAAATATCATAATTCGCAATGAGAACAGTGTTGCGATAATAAACTTGGATCGTCCGAAAAGCCTGAACGCGTTGAATTCGGAGTTGATCGATGAGCTGGACAGAGCCTTTGACGAACTCGCCGTCGATCCCGAAGTGAGGGTGGTCGTTATAACAGGTGAGAAGAATTTCGCGGCGGGAGCTGATATAACCAATATGGTAGAACTTTCTCCCGATGAAGCGCGTTCTTTCGCTTTTACACCGACCTTCAACAAGATAGCGAATTTCCCGAAACCTGTGATAGCCGCTATAGAAGGCTTCGCCCTCGGAGGCGGTATGGAACTGGCTCTGTGCTGCGATATCAGGATCGCGGCGCCCGGAGCGAAAATGGGATTTCCCGAGATCAATCTCGGCATCTTCCCCGGCGCGGGCGGGACGCAGAGACTGCCGCGGCTGATCGGCGCCTCGAAAGCGAAGAAACTGATCTTCACGGGTTCTATGGTGGAGGGCGAGGCTGCGCTGGAGCTCGGACTGGTCGATTCATTAGCGGATAATCCTCTGGAAGAAGCGGTGAAACTGGCGGGTAAATTGGCGGGTAAAGCGCCTATAGCGCTCAAGCTAGCGAAGGAATGCATTAATAGCGCCGGCGACGTGGATCTCCAAACCGGCACAAAGATCGAGGCAATCAGCTGGAGCGGCTTATTCGCCACAGTTGATCAAAGAGAAGGCATGCGCGCCTTTATTGAGAAGCGCAAGGCCGTTTTTGTCGGGAAATAGGCGGGATGCCGCACTGGAGGAGAGGTAATATGATAAAAGATGTTGTAATAGTAGCCGGAGTGCGCACCGCGATAGGCGACTATATGGGCGGCTTGCAGTCGCTGAAGAGTCATGAGTTAGGTACTTTGGCGCTGAAAGGCGTCATCGAGAAGTCCGGAATAAATCCGGAACTGATAGAAGAGGTAATAGCCGGGCATGTAAATCAGGCCGGCGCTCCCGGAAATTCCGCAAGGTGGGTAACACTGAAGGCGGGATGTCCCATCGAGACTACTTCAACAACTGTGCACCAGCAGTGTCCCTCGTCCATGCGCGCCGCCGACTTCCTTTCTCAGGCGATAATGCTCGGGAGAATAGATGTGGGTGCCGCCGTGGGAATGGAGAGTATGTCCAACGCGCCTTATCTTCTCATGGATGCGAGAAAGGGATATCGCTTAGGCGACGGCGAGAAGGTTCAGGACAGCATGATGATAGGCGGACTGGTATGCGCCTTTGAAGGTTATCACATGGGAGTGACGGCTGAGAATATCGCTGAGAAGTATGGCATAAGCCGTGAAGAACAGGATGAATACGCCGTAATGAGTCATGAAAGGGCTTGCAAAGCCATAGACGACGGCATCTTCAAGGAAGAGATAATTCCTGTGGAGCTCAAGTCGCGTAAGGGCGTACAGATCTTCGATACGGACGAGCACCCCCAGAGGGATTATACGCTGGAGAAGGCGTCCAAGCTGAAACCGGTTTTCAAGAAGGACGGGACGGTTACGGTCTTTAACGCGTCCGGTTTGAATGACGGCGCGGCGGCTCTGATCATGATGTCGGCGGACAAGGCGAAGGAACTGGGCTTAAAACCGCTGGCGCGTGTAGTATCGGCGGCCTCCGGGTCTGTAGAGCCGCGCATTATGGGAATGGGCGTTGTTCCCGCAGTTCACAAGGCGCTGAAATACGCGAACTTGGATATAAATGACATTGATTATTGGGAGCTGAACGAGGCTTTTGCGGCGCAATTCCTCGGATGCAACCGTGAACTTAAGATTCCGTTTGATCGTGTGAACGCGCACGGCTCGGGCATTCCGCTTGGACACCCGGTGGGAATGACAGGCGTGCGTATCATCATGGCGGCTGTAAATGAGTTGAAGCGCCGCGGCGGACGTTACGCGTGTTCTTCCATGTGCGCCAGCGGCGGGCCGGCCGGGGCGTTCATCGTTGAAAATATACAGTAATTAGTGCAAGTTTTCCAAGATAATTCGGAGGTAGAGTTCTATGGGCAACAAATTGATGGATTTGCGAGACGCCAGGTTTGCTATTTATGATCAACTGAAAATATCCGACTTGTATGCGTACGAAAAGTTTAGCGACTATTCGGATGACACAGTCGATCTGGCGATCAATACGGCGGAAAAATTGGCTGTAAATGAGTATTACCCCATTAACGCCGCGGGCGACAAGGCAGGTGTCGTCTTCAGCGACGGAAAAGCGACAGTGCCGGCGGAGTTTCACGCAGCGTATCAGAAGTTCTGTGAGGGCGGCTGGACGGCGCCTGCTGAGTCATATGATTATGGCGGACAGCAGATGCCTACCATGCTCAACTATCTTACACAGATGTTATTCTTCGCCGCCAATCAGTCGCTTATGGTTTATACCTGCCTTACGCACAGCGCGGGCAAGGTAATCGAGATATTCGGAACCGACGAGCAGAAAAGTAAGTATCTGGAACCCATTTGGTCGGGCAGATACGGCGGATGTATGGACTTGACTGAGCCGGAGGCGGGCAGCGACGTCGGGTCTATAAAGACCAAGGCCACACCCAACGAGGACGGAACGTTCAATATCAAAGGCAACAAGCTATTCATAAGCCAGGGCGAATCGGATCTGACGGAAAATCTGATTCACATTCTTCTGGCGAGAGTCGAGGGAGACCCCGAAGGCACCAAGGGTCTGTCTTGCTTCGTAGTCCCGAAATTCAGGGTCAACGATGACGGGACATTGGGGAAACTCAATGATGTGGTGTGTACAGGCGTTGAGCATAAAATGGGCATGAAGGGTTCGGCGACGGCGTCCTTGGCCTACGGCGACAATAATGATTGTATAGGCGAGCTGATAGGCGGCCGCGGCAAGGGTATCATCACGATGTTCAATATGATGAACGAGCAGCGTATAGTGGTCGGCATGGAAGGTATCGCGATGGGCAGTTCGGCTTATCTCCACGCGCTGGATTTCGCGCGGGAAAGAAAGCAGGGCGTCGCATTCGGACAGAGAACAGGCCCCCAGGTTCCCATCATCGAGCATCCGGACGTCAGGAGAAACCTCCTGGTCACAAAGAGTTATACAGAAGGAATCCGCGCCCTCCTGCTTTATGCGGCTAAATGCCTCGATCTGAAAGAGGTCGTAGACGATGAGACGGCAAAGCAGAAGTACAGCAATCTTGTTGAGATACTGACGCCCATATGTAAGAGCGGCGGATCGGACAAGGGATTCGACGCTTGCGTCACCGCGATACAGATATTCGGCGGCTATGGATATTGCCAGGAATACTATGTAGAGCAGCTTGCGCGTGACTGCAAGATCACGAGTATCTACGAAGGCACAAACGGAATTCAGGCGAACGACCTGCTCGGACGTAAGATCGTCATGAAGGGCGCGTCTGCGTTCCAGGCGCTGATAGACGAAATCCAATCGGTTATTGCGGCAGCTAAGGGGATCGATGGGCTATCTGACTATGCAGCGGAATTAGGAACATATCTTGATAAATTCATTGAAACAAGCGGCCTGCTTCGGGAGCGGCTGACTGAAAACGGATTTTTGGCATATTCATGGGCGACGCCGTATCTGAGCATAGCGGAGGATATAGCGGTAGCGTGGATGCTCCTCGATCAGTCTGTTATCGCGAGCGGAAAGCTTGCTGCCGGAGGCGCGGCTGAAGCTGACGCGATCTACTACGAAAGCAAGATCAACACCACGAAGTTCTTCATCAGTTCTATACTTCCGCAGGTGACAGGAAAGTTGGATGCGATAGACAAGAACGACGATACCTTCCTGAAGCTTGAGGATAAGTATTTTATAGATTGACAGACTGCCTGAACCCTGCCCGTACGCGGGCAGGGTGTGCAGGCGTCAGGAATTCACTGACGCAATCGCAGGCGGCAGGCGCCGGGAATCGCGGGCGTCGGATGTTGTTGCAAGCGCCGGGGAATTCGTTGACGTCATCGCATTAAAGCTGAAGCATTGCCGGCTGAGCTTGGCTTTGGCTGTGAACGGCATGAATTTTATGCTGTAACTAATTTTAAGAGGAGGTGCTTATTTGAATTATCAAGAAGAATATAGGCGCAAACTGACTACGCCGGCTGAGGCTGTAAAGTTGGTTAAATCCGGGGACTGGGTGGAGTACGGCGCGTTTTCGGGACAGGTCGTTGAACTGGACAAAGCGCTCGCCGGAAGGAAGGATGAACTCTTTGACGTGAAGATCCGCGGGACTTCGCGTATCGGAACCCCGGAAGCAGTGAAGGTGGATCCTGAAAATGAACACTTCACTTACAACAGTACGCATCTCGGCGCAAGCGAACGCGCCTTGAGCGATCAGCGTCTCTGTTGGCATCTGCCGGTGCTCTACCATGAGCAACCCGGATATTACAGGAAGCATATAAAGACCGACGTGCTCTTCCTGACCGTGCCGCCCATGGATGAATGGGGTTATTTCAACTTCGGACCCCAGGTGTCGCATGGCATGGCGCTCTGTGAAACCGCGGGAACGATCGTACTTGAGGTGAACCCGAATGTACCGAGATGTCTCGGAGGTTTCCAAGAATCGATTCACATCAACAAGGTAGATGCGATAATAGAAGCCAACTGGGAAATACCGCAGATTCCTGCCATAGTTCCCAATGAGACGGATCAAAAGATAGCCGAACTCATCATGGGGCGCCTTGAAGACGGAGACTGTCTGCAGCTTGGGATCGGCGGAATGCCGAACGCCGTGGGCGCTATGATCGCGAAGTCGGATTTGAAGGATTTGGGCATACATACCGAAATGTTCGTGGACTCTTTCGTCAACATGGTTGAGGCCGGCCAGGTGACGGGCGCGCGTAAGAACATCGATAAGTATAAGATCGTATGTACATTCGCGCTGGGAGGAAAGGCGACTTACGAGTATGTAAATAACAATCCCAATGTGGCGTTCTACCCTGTGGACTATACAAACGATCCCTTCGTGATCGCGCAGAACGACAAGGTTGTGGCAATCAACAACTGCGTAGAGGTCGACATCCTAGGGCAGATATGTTCCGAGTCCTCCGGAACCAGACAGATCAGCGGTACAGGAGGACAGTTGGACTTCACCTATGGCGCATACCGCTCAAAGGGAGGCCGCGCCTTCATCTGCATGAGTTCCGCGTATACCAAAAAGGGCGGACTGATTTCGAGAATCAAGTCTACACTGACCCCCGGCGCTGTCGTAACAGTACCGAGGACAATGGTGCACTATCTCGTAACGGAAAACGGCATAGTGGATCTTAAAGGACGCACACTCTGGGAAAGAGCGGAAGCCGTAATATCCATAGCACACCCCGATGTGAGGGATCAGTTGATCAAAGAGGCTGATGAGATCGGGGTATGGCGTAAGAGCAACAAAAAGTAATCCGCTTATATCGCTTTGTTAGTTGAAGAGGAGACAAAATGAGCAAGGATATAATTAAACCAGAAACAAATTATCGTACATTTACGGTAGTTATTGCCTGCATCGCCATTATTATAAACTACATAGATCGTGTAAATTTCAGCGTGGCGACGCCGACAATCATGGAAACATTCAGCATCACGCCGACTCAGATTGGGTTGATGGGATCAGCGTTTTTCATCCCTTATATGTGCATGATGCTGCCGACAGGTTATCTTTTGAATAAGGTTGGACCTAAAAAATTGATGAGCGCTTCCCTGATCCTGTGGGGACTCGCCACAATGGCGACGGCGTTAGCCTACAATGTGGGAACATTCTTGGCTACCAGGATCGCGATGGGGCTGTTTGAAGCTCCGGGATTCCCGTCCGCTTCCCGTGTAGTTGCGGTTTGGATTCCCAACAGGGAACGCACCTTGGCGTCCGGCGCGTTTGACTGCTGCGCCAGAATAGGCACGGCTTTCGCGCCTCCTTTAGTCGTTTGGATCATACTGCACTGGGGATGGCAGACATCGTTCGTGCTTACAGGCGCCCTGGCTCTCATATTTGGTATTATATGGATCTTCATCTATCACGAACCTGACGACCACCCGAAAGTCAGCAAGTCTGAGCTGGCGTACATTCGTCAGGATGAAGTCCTTGACGAGTCGGGCAAAGTAAAAGCTACAACGCCGATTCCGATGCGGAAGTTCATATTCTATCCGCGTTTGGTACAAGCCGCTCTTGCTTATGGTTGCTATCTGTATGTATGGAACACATTTACCACATGGATGCCGTCCTTCTTTGTAAACGCTAGAGGATTCAGCATGACTTCGATGGGGAACGCGGCGATGATACCTTATATATGCGCTGTTGTTCTGGAACTCATCGGTGCGACAATCTTCGACAGGTGGAACCGCCGCGGGGCTTCCATAACAATGCTCCGCAGAACAGGCATGTCCATAAGCTTGATAGGTTCCGCAATATTTATCTTTATAGCCATACAGGCGGTAGAACCGTTCTGGATCGTATTCTTCCTGTCAGCCTTTGCCGGTATAAGCGGTCTTGGCGCAGGTAATGTGCAGGCTGTTCCGGTGGATCTCGCTCCTTACGGACAGGCCGGCGGTTTCTCGGGATTCTACGCGCTTGGCGGCGCGCTCGGCAGCTTCTTTGCTCCCATGCTGACGGGATTTGTTATCGACTCGCAGTATGGTTACAACGGCGGATTTATTCTCTCTGCTTGCGTAGCCTTATTGGGCGCAGCGCTGTACATATTCAACAGGTACGACAGACTTGAGATCAGGGACAAGGATAAGTTGACCGCTAACGCGTCATAATAGCTTGGCGGAACTGTCTAGTATCTCTGCTTAGACGAAGTTCAGTATTAAGAATAAGAAGTTCTATTTATAAAACAAGCCATTTTATAAAACCGTCAGGCCGACCGGGGCGGGGAGACCCCCGCTCCGGCGCGTGACGGAGCCGGCTGAGCCGGCGGTGATGGCGGCAACTGCGGCGCAGGCTGTGACAGGCTGAGTCGGCGGCGGCAGCTGTGACGAGCGGCGGTTATGTTGACAGTGAAGGCTGTGGCGACGGCGGCGCGGGCGGTGACGGCAGCGGTGGCGGTAGCTGCGGCAGAAGTTGCACGGGCAGCGGGCTTACGCCGGGCGTCCGGCGAGATACAACAGGGAGAATCAGTGATGGACTACAGGGTGATTGCATTAGGTGTTTTGGTTCTGGCGCTTTTGTTTCTTTTTTTCAGGGGCGATAGAAGGATAAAGGAAAGAGACGCACTGAATAAGCGAATGAACGACGTCTATGGAACGATGGCGGAGGTAGTGGACGACGTCATATACCAAGGCGGATTTCCTCCTATGCCGAAACCGGCGCGTATGAGTCTGGGTATAACTGAATCAGAACTGGTTTTGTTTGACAGAGCGGGGAATAACGGGTGCATTGAGTATGAAAAGATCAAGAAGGTAGATAAATTCACTACTAGGAAAGAAAGAACGCGTAAGTTTGGAATTATGGCATACGGACCGCTGGCTCTCGTGCTGAACAAACCATCGTTCCGGCATTTTTTCGTAGTCGAATATATAGATATGAATAATGAAGATAATATTATGGTGTCTCTGGTGAGGAACAAGGAGATAGCCGATAATCTGTGCAAATCCGTAAAGCCCCATATAAAATATGGTAAAAAAAAGAAATGAGATTATGAGGTGCGTCAGGCCGGACTCCCGCCATGGGAACGTGGAGCGAAACCGTCTCGGGGCATTGCGACATTTCCCATCAGACCGAATTTCAGTTTAGCTCGATCGAGTTTGTTCATTATAGGATTCACTGTTAATGCGAGTATTATCACTATCACTACGCTGTGCTCCAGATTCAGGGGTGTGGCGGAGATGAAGGAATCTATCGCGGCAAATGGCGAGGCTGTCCACGCCAGTGCTGCCAGTGTTCGCGCTTCGACGGCAGTACCGCACAGAAAGGCGGCGGCCGCGCCGTAAGCGCAAAGCATGAACTGCCTCTTACGCGGTTTATAACGCCGAATCCGTTTCTCAAAGATCATACCTGCCGCAAATCCAATAATTCCTACGGCAAACATCTGCCAAGGCGCGCGGGGTCCCTGACCAAATATAAAATTAGAAATGTATACAGATAAAGCGCCGGTAAGAAAACCTGACTGAGCGCCCAGAGAAGCACCTGTGATTATTGCTATGGCTGTCATGGGCAATATTCTCGGCGCCATGAAAAAAACCGCTCTAAGTAAGACACCTATAATCGTCAATATGCTAATCGCGCTCACTTCGCGCATTCGGGGCTTTTTTCGTTCGAACATCATGAGAAAGAATAACAAAGCGTACAGGAGTATGAGGGCGCTAAACGCGTGATAGGCTTTGCCGCTGAAAAAATATTCGCCGACGATCAAGGTGGCGGGCGCGAGTAAAAACACCGCCGCCATCGCGATTTCCAGGGAAGCGCCGCCGCGCCTTACTCGGTTAAATTCTCTTTGCATAAAGCGATCACTTCCTTTGCGGTAACTGCGTTTTCGAAAATATGACGGGACATGCGATTTGCCGCCGTGGTGTAGTAGCTGTTTCCCGAGAAGAATCGACCAGGCTCATTCACAGTCACTATTTCACCGTCAAAGAGCAGGGCGCACACATCGGCGTGCTTGGCGCAGAATTCCACATCGTGAGAAACTATAACGACGGTTTTTCCTTTATCAAGCAAGGCCCTCAACATAATGGAAAATTTTTCCTTAAAATGATTGTCCATCCCCTTGGTCGGTTCGTCCAGCAGCAGGATTTCAGGATCCGTGAGCAGAATCTTCGCGAGAGCCACCCGCTGCTGCTCGCCGCCCGAAAGGTCGTAGGGGTGATGATCCAGAAGATTATCGATCTCTAAAAGTGTCGTAACCCCGTCTATTCTTATCTGTCTCGCTTCTGCAGGCAGACGCCCGCTTGCTACAGACTTTTTATCACGGAAAACCTCAGCCAGATCCTGTCTGACGGTGATTTCGGAGAAGAGTGTTTGGGGATTCTGCGGCAGTACGCCGAAAATGCCTCCGAAACGTTCGCTTGCCCTTAATTTATCCGAGTTTATGCCGTTTATAATGATCTTGCCGCGGTGAGGGATGAGCAGTCCGCTGATCAATTTCAAGACAGTGCTTTTGCCCGCGCCGTTGCCGCCGACGATGCACATCAGTTTTCCGGCAGGGATTTCAAGGGAGAGATCCCTTACAACGTCTTCATCGCCGCGTTCGTATTTGAACCAGACTCCGCGGAGGATAACGGCCTTAGATTCCGGCACGGAGGATTTTGTGTTTATAAGAAATTTCGTTCTGCTGCGGCGTTTTGAGCTTTCGAACAGGCGCTTATGGGGCGCGGCGGCATAATACTCGCTGTCGTAGGGCGCGCCTCCGGGCGCTGTGTTGCCGTTGTCGTAGTGCGCGCGGCGGTCGTTGGATACGTCTCCGGATTGGCCGCGAACGCGAGTGTTATGGCCTCCGGGCGTATCCCCGCGTGCGGTGCGGTCTGCGAGCGGTGCGCCGCCTCGATCGGAATCGCGTTCGATATATGTTTTTTTCAACTTGCGGTTCTGGAAGACGCCGGACAGCCACTCCCTGCCTTCGCGGATGGTGATGGGGAAGGCGGGATTCGCCATCGCCGGACTTTCGGCGCGGCGCGACCTGATTTCGACGTCGGTTTCCACGGCCATGAAGACCTGCATCGTTGTGGGCATGGACACGAACATGTCGTGCCCGTATTGCGCCAGCGAGACGCCTACCCGTTTAGGGTGCGCGTCGGCTATGACCCTGCCTTTGTCCAAGACGATAGCCCGATCGGACATAGGGAAGACTTCCTCAAGGCGATGTTCGGATATTATAATAGTAACGCCGATCTCACGGTTGATCTTTTTTAGGGTTTCGAGGAAGTCGGCGGCGGCGACAGGATCCAGTTGAGCGGTGGGTTCATCCAGTATGAGGACATTAGGCTGCACCGCCATGACGGAGGCCAGATTAAGCAGCTGTTTCTGCCCGCCCGACAGCGAGGATACATCCTTGCGAAACCAGGTTTGTATACCGAAAAAACTGGCCATCTCCGCTACGCGAAGCCTGATCATATCACTGCTGTAACCCAAATTTTCAAGCCCGAAAGCCAGCTCATGCCATACCTTGTCAGTGGCGATCTGATTATCGGGGTCCTGCAGCACATAGCCGATCCGCTGCGCTTGCTCACGGAATCCAACGGAACTCAAGGGGCGCCCATAAAATAGAATTTCGCCGTCCGCCGAGCCATATGGGGCGAGCGGCGGTTTAAGATTTCGGAGTAGCGTGGTCTTGCCGCTGCCGGAGCGGCCGCATAAGGTCACAAACTCGCCGCGCCCTACAGAGAGGCTGACGTCGTCTAACACTGCCCGCTTTCCTCCGGGATATGTGAATGTGAATTCATTAAGGGTAAATACGTCCATTAATCACCTGCCCGGCTGTCAAGCCTTTTCCATGACAATGTTTCCGCAATGCCGAAAAAAAACGGCGAGAGACAGAGAAGCCCGTAAAGTACGAGATATATCAATCCGGCGGCATAGGCGGAGACAGAGGAAGAAGCGAAAGCGGAGGAAGAAGCGTAGGCAGAGGCGGCGAATGTTATGAGGATGATCAACGCCGCCGCGTCCCTTAAACCGAAACGGAAGAGCCGGTAGCTTGTCCGTCCAGGCAAGCCGCAGCCGCGCGCCCGCACGGAATCGAAAAGTTCCGCTGTATTTTCAAGCGCCCAAGTCAGCATTATTGAAACAATCTTGATAGAACGTCTGAACCTATTCATGAGACTGCCGGAACCGGCGGCACGTCCGATGCCGGTCTGTGCTTCAGAAATATATCGAAGCTGTGCGGCGTATGTTTTAACGACGCGAGGCGCCATAACGAATATCAGTGAAAGACCGGGGAGAAAGCCTCCGAAAATATAGAATATCTTATCGGAGGTCATGACGGCGCCGTAACAGAACAGCCATATGAAGGCAGAACAGAACGCCGCCCCGCCCGCTGCGCCGAGGAAGGCCTCGCTAAGTGCTGACGGTGCGCCGCCAGGGATTGCCGTCGCTCCGCCGCCTCGCATCAGCATGTTTATCAGAACGCCAAGCGCGAGCGAGGGTAATACGAAAAACAGAATGGCGCACATCGCGGAAGCGCCCCCCCGCAGACTTAATATAAAAAGCAGCCCCCCCATCAATGCCAAGAATGCCGCGAGGGGATGCAAAAACAACACATCTGACAAGATGATAAGGCAAAAATATAAAAAAATCACACTCGGATGATATGAAGAGAAAAAATCCCTCATTTGCACCTCCGCTCAGGCGCCGCCGAAACGCCGCAAAATCCATGTTTATTTATAATTGTACCATGCGAGGAGAGAAAAGACAACGAAAAGACAAATTCGAACGATGCGGAAGAATGGCGCGCGACGCGATCGGCATCATGGGAATTGATATGGAAGATGACCAGAAAGAACTTCCTGTTCCGTCAAGACCTGAAGATGTAAAGCACGAAGCGGGCTTGAACGTGTCGGCGGTTCTGCAAACTGCGCTGAAACAGGAGCTGAAGCTTTAGGCAAGCTCAGGAAACCCCGAATTTTAGGCTGAACTTAGTCTGAAATATAGCACAAATGTGCTAAAAGATCGCTCTGGCAGCTATGGGTTAGACTGAGTTCAGTATTCATAACGACTTTAAAACTGGAAAGCGGGTGCGTTTAAAACGCGGCCGTTTTTTGTTGTTATATCATAAGGGGGAAGCGAAGATAAAAGTTCGGAAAATTATTCTAAAAAGCGAATTGCGTTCCAGAAATTTGAATTTCGGGGAATTTTAAAGGCCGTGTGTCGGAATTGTGTAGGGATTGTGGCGAACGTGAAAATAATTCTCTATATTACTAATTTAACTTGATTTTATGAAAAAACTGGGATAAGATGTGTACTATACTCGTAAAGGCGAGGATATTAAGGCATTCTGAGCGAATAAAGCCGTCCTTATTGCAGATTATGCGGTGGAGACGGGAGATACTGAGCCTCAAAACGGACTATATAAATAGTTGAATTCTAACAATTGTGTTCGCTCAAAAGTTTTTGTTTTAAGGAGGTGCTAATTATGCAAAGTAAAAGAATCGCAATATCGTTATTGATGGCGTTGGTGATGCTTGTGACGCCTGTAGTACCTGTGTTCGCGGATGTTGACGCGG